>CAZSIG010000267.1:0-5798 GCA_964606195.1 uncultured Anaerolineales bacterium | reverse complement strand
GTGGTATGAGCATATCATCTTATAACCACGCCATTGCCCCGGCGCCTGTTTATTTTCGGAGTAGTTGCCATGAAGGGGCTACACCACCAATGAACGAAAACTATCGCGCCGTGGTAGCGGCGGTATGGGGATACCGCCCTGGAGTCGCGCATCCTAGAGGGCGCAATCCCCATTGCGCCTATTTTCGAGGTATGACTTACGAAACTTCGATGTATTTTTACCGCCGAGGGCGCGGAGAGCGCGGAGTTTTCTGGACAGGTTTCTATCGCGCCGCGAATATGCCTTTTAATGAATATTTATGACCGTGTATGACAGGTATCAAAAATCTTTCCCGATACTCTCCGCGTCCTCTGCGGTGAGTTATAGTGTGATTTTCCGTAAGTCCTACAGGATTTACCTCGATGGTTCTTTGGAAATTCGCGGAGTCAGCTTAACACGCGATTTGTTTTTTGCCACTAATCGTACTAATTTTCACGAAAGAAAAACGGAAACTTGGTGAAAATTCGTGTAATCAGTGGCAGATTCTTCCTCTCTCAACTACACGGCAGAGTGAAATAAAATGTCGCGCCCTCTCCCTCTTTCGACTCCACCCAAATCCGCCCGCCGTGCCGCGCCACGATCTTCTTGCATAGCGCTAACCCAATTCCGATACCCTCGTACTCCTCGCGCGTATGTAATCGTTGGAATACGCCGAAAAGCCGCGCCTGCTGCTCCGCCGCGATACCGATGCCGTTGTCGCGAACGGCGAAAAGCCACTCACGCCTTTCTTCACCTTGCGCCGCGGCGGTTGCCGAGACATGCACGCGCGGCGGCTCATCCGCACAGAACTTTAGGGCATTGCTGATGAGATTCTGGAACAGTTGCTCCAATTGCGCCTCATCTCCCAAAACCTGCGGCAACGCATCGTGAGTCACTACCGCGTCGCTCTCCTCAATCCTAAAACTCAAATCTTGCAGTACCGTATCCAAGATGGCTTCGGTATCCATCACCGCGAACTCTTTCTCTCGCATATCGACGCGAGCATATTCTAGTAAGCTCTCGATCATCTGCTCCATGCGCGCCGCGCCATCCACGGCAAAACCGATGAACTCATCGGCAAGCTCATCTAGGCGCCCTTGATAATCCTCTTGCAACAATCCCAAATAGCTCTTTATCGTGCGTAGCGGCTCTTTCAAGTCGTGAGAGGCGACATAGGCAAACTGCTGTAGATCCTCGTTGCTGCGGTGTAGTTCCGCGGCGTAGCGTTTTAGCTCATCCTCCGCATGCTTGCGCGCGGTGACATCGTGCGCGATGATTTGCACCGCCATCTCCCCCTGATAACTGAACGGAATCCCCACCACCTCTACCTCTCTCTCGGTGCCATTGGGGCGAATTATCCGCTGCTCGTAAATCGGCGACCGTTTACCATTATTCAGCAACCGCTGCATTCGCTCTTTAGAAACCTCGCGGTGCGTTGGGCTGACGAACTTCGTCACCGGCTGTCCGATGGCTTGCGCGGCATCTTCCACACCGAGCAGTTCTATTCCCGCTTCGTTGATGTAGAGAATCTCTCCCGCGCGGTGGATAGCGATCAAATCTGGAGAAAGCTCCACGAGACGCCGATACTTCTCTTCACTCTCGCGCAGTTTCTGCTCCGCTTGCCTATACGCGGTGATGTCCATGAAAGTCACGACCATCTCCGCTAATTCGCCTTGATGATCAAACGTTGGATCGACGTCGACCGACACCCATACAATATCATGCTGCTTAGGACGGTGAACCCCCATGATGAAATCGCGCAGCGGCTGCCGCGTTCGCTGTACTTGATGTACGGGATACATCTCAATGGGCATATCACTGCCATCCTCGCGAATGAATTTCCAATCAGGAGCTATAGCTGTTTTGCCCAGCATTTGGTCTTCAGTCAACCCGAGCAACTCCTGCGCGCGATTGTTGCACGTTACAATGCTCGTATCTTCGCTGTGAACGACCACCGCGGCGTGAATATTCTGTAGCAACGTATGCCACCGTCTCTCGCTCTCGCGTAATTTCTCCTCCGCGCGCTTGCGCTCGGTGATATCCGTGGCAATCCCACAGACCGCGTATATCTCACCCGCGGCGTCGTATAATGGAGATTTGTGGCTGATAAAGGTGTGCATTCCATCATCTTGGGGCACATATTCCTCTAACTGCCGCGCCTGCCCGGTTTCGAGAACGGCGCGGTCATTGGCGGTCACTCGCTCCGCCACCTCTTCGGGGAAAAGCTCGAAATCGGTTTTGCCCCGCACCTCCGCGCTATCGAGATGCCACATCTTTTCGTACTGTTTATTGAGGAGTATGTAGCGACCCTCGACATCTTTGACGAAGATAATCGCGGGAGAGCTATCGAGGATAGCTTGGAGCAATTGCTGGTTCTCATACAGCGCGATTTCGGCGCGCTTTCGTTCGGTAATATCGCGGTGATTGCCGATCATGCGGATCGCTTCACCATTTTCATCTCTCTCAACCACGCGCGCCGTTGCCTGAATCCAGCGGTAATCGCCGTCTTTGGTTCTCAACCGAAACTCATTCTCATAGATGTCCGGTTTAGTTCTGAGATACTCCGTCGCTACCGCCAGCGCCGCCTCGCGGTCATCGGGGTGAATCAGGTCGAGCCAATTCTCGTAAGTAGCCGCGAATTCATACGGCTCGTAACCCAACATCCTGTAATAGCGCGGGCTGAAAACAAGCTCGTCCGTCTGGAAATTCCACTTCCATATTCCCTCCGTCGTAGCGTCGAGCGTGAGCCGTAATTCCCGTTCACTCTCGCGCAGCGCCGCCTCGGCGTGCTGCCGCGCCGCTTCCATCTCCAATTTCCAGAGCGCGAACGCGATGTCGCCCGCCACCTCTTGCACCAAGTTGTGTACTTCAGCATCCTCCGCGAATTGTGCGGGCGCGGAGACGGTTAAAATTCCGTACACCTTATCGCGATACCACAGCCGCGCGATCAACCCGCTGCGATCTTTGTACCCCTCCGCTAGGGGGCAGTCTTCACACTCCGTCTTCGGCGCGGTGATGGCTGTCACCTCTGAACAGGCTAATCCCGCCGCGCCACACTGCGGGAGTCCGTTTTGTTCCAGCCATGTCGCCATAGCCGCGAAATCATCATCGAACCCCGCCGCGTACGCGGTTGTCATTTGCTCCGCCTCATCGACCAGCGCGATCCAGGCGTTGTGAAATCCGAGCGTCTCTACCAGATTTTCGCAAGATTTCTGGAGCATACGGTCGCGGTCTGGCTCTTGAGTGATGAGTTGATTGACGTTGCGAATGGCGCGCAGCACGGAGTTGAGGTACTTGACGCGCTCCTCCGTCTTGCGCCGCTGCGTGATGTCTGTCGAGATGCCCACCATCCCCTTCGGCGCGCCATGCTCGTCATAAATCAACCACGTGCGCGCGTCCCATATCTTCTCCGTCCCATTTCGGGCATAATTCACCACATCACCCTGCCACTCCCCGTCAGCCAACGTCGCGGTGATGATCTCCTGCTGCGTCGCGCCCCGCGCCGCGTCCTCTCCCAAAGCGTCCACACTTTGCTTAATGAGTTCCTCTTTATTCATCTTCAGAGACTTCACCGCAGCTTCGTTGGTGTAGGTGATTCGTCCCTCCAGATCGGTTGCCACGATAGAATCGCGAATTTGATCCATCAACATTGCCTGAAAGCGTAACTGCTCCTCCGCTCGCTTACGCGCGGTAATATCGCGACACAAGCCCATAACACACATCTCCCCATGAATCATAACCTTAGTCACCGTGACTTCCACCGGGAAAATAGTGCCATCTTTTCGCATCTGCCGCGCTTCAAAACGGCGCGGTTGATTCATGCCAAACTCTTCCCAAAAACGCCCCGCATCTTCGCGTTCTTCGTAATCGGGGTCAAGTTCACCAACTTTCATCGCGAGGAGTTCCTCTCTGGTATAGCCGTATTGTTGAACCGAAGCCTGATTTACGTCTTGAATATTGCCATCCATATCGTGCAGCAGCAGCATGTCCGCCGCTTGGTCGACGAGGGTACGAAACTTCTCTTCACTCTCGCGCAAGGTCTTCTCCGCCCGTTTGCGCGCGGTGATGTCGCGGGCTACGCCCCACAAATATTGCAGTTCGCCGCGCGCGTCGAAGACCGTGTAGGATTGAAGTTCAACCGGGAATATGGTGCCATCTTTTCGCACATATTCCTTTTCATACACGCCAGAATAGCCGCGTTTAAGCAATCTGTTCTCCCAAATCTCCTCGCGCTCCCATTCGCGCCACCGCGCGGGCGTAATCTCGTAAAAGTCGCGCTTTTGCCGCAGCTCCGCGAGGCTGTAGCCCAGCATATCGCAGTAGGCTTGGTTGGCATCTATGAAACACCCGTCACCGTCCACCATCACAAATCCATCGCGGCTCCCCTCGAAAATCTCGCGGTAGCGGCGCTCACTCTCGCGCAGCGCCTCCTCCGCGCGTTTGCGCGCCGTGACATCCACAAACGCGCTCATCATGCAAATAGCCGCGTCCTTCTCGTCCCTGACCATGCTCGCGGAAAGCTGTACCTCAAATGGCGTTCCGTCCTTTCTGGTCGCGGTCATCTCTCCGATCCATCCATCCTGTTGGCGTAAAGCTTCGATCACCTGCGCCGCCTGTTCTTCAGCTTGCCAGAATCGCGTCGCGTGTCTGCCTAAAACCTCCGTTTCGTCATTGTAGCCCCACAGGCGCAGAAAAGCCGGGTTCACGTAAGTCAAATTCCCCGCGAGGTCGGCTATCGCAATGGCGTTGACCGATGAAGTGATCGCGTGATCCTTTATCCTCAATTCATTCTCTGCCTGCTGCCGCGCCGCGAGTTCGGCTATCAATTTAGTATTGATCTCCGCCAGCTCCGCGGTGCGTTCCGCCACGCGCAACTCTAATTCATCGTGCGCCTTCCGTAATGTATCGTTCGCCTGTTGCCGCTCGATGGCGTAGGAGATGGCGTGAGCTAACAGCGTGTTGCTCATCTCACGCTTGTACAGGTAATCCTGTGCCCCCGCGCGCACGGCGTTCACCGCCAACTCCTCATCCTCGCGCCCCGTCAGCACGACGATCGGCAGATGCGGATAGCGCGCCCGCAGCGTGGTGAACGTATCCCCCGCGCGACTATCGGGCAGGTCGAGATCGGTCAGCACCGCGTCTATGCTCGCCGCGTCGCCTGACATGGCGGCATTCAGGCGCGCCAATCCCGCGGTGAGATTTTTTACCCATTCCAGTTCGAAAGTTGGCAGGTCCCACCCCAGCGAACTTTTGCCCAGTAACAATTTGTGTATCAACCGCGCGTCGCCGGGGTTATCCTCGATAGATAGAACCCTGATTATTTCGTCGCTCATGGCGCGCCGCTCCTTTCCATCTATTAGTGCAATTAGTGGCAAAAAAAATAAACCATGTGTTAAGCTGTCCCCGCGAATTCCCAAAGAACCACCTTTTTCGGGACTGGTTCAGTTAAATTGGATGTCAAA
The DNA here is from genome assembly GCA_964606195.1 of uncultured Anaerolineales bacterium. Lineage (GTDB taxonomy): Bacteria > Chloroflexota > Anaerolineae > CAZSIG01 > CAZSIG01 > CAZSIG01. The sequence continues at coordinate 318 of CAZSIG010000267.1, read as the reverse complement.
CCAAATGGCTCTAAGCCCCCGTTCGCGGGGGCGTTGAGCGCAGATTAGTTGCCATACCGCCCTCGCGGACGAGGGCTAGGAGCAGGGCTAAAGAGAATTAAATCCAACTGAACCAGTGCCCCTTTTTCAGGGGAGTCAAAAATCCGCTCCAGCCACTTAATTCGCGGAATCTTTCATCTTTTTCAATGGACTTGGGTTATTATAGCAGAAGCTCGAATTTCTTACAAAGAAACGCGTTGCAACAGAAATCGGGTTTTTTCTTCAAAACCCGATTTCGCGCCGTGAACCCCGATTTTGAAGAAAAAATCGGGGTTCTGG
>CAZSIG010000266.1:0-5848 GCA_964606195.1 uncultured Anaerolineales bacterium | reverse complement strand
GATAATATCTTACCACATGATTATATACTTTTCGTTAGAATTTTCCAACTCAGAGGGATTCTAAACAATAGAACGCGGATTTCTCTGATTTTTTAGTAGTGGTCAAATGGTAGGTGATAGTTAAAATGATAACTATTCAACCACAAAGGGCACAAAGGACACTAAGGTAGTTCTAGCTTCGGATGATAACTTTTGACCGCGTATGAGTATTATTAACAGAAATCCCTTAGTGCTCTTGGTGTCCTTCGTGGTTAAATTATCATACTACTTTTCCTCATCTATACCGCGCGCTTTGCGTTTTTGGGGTAAGTAATTTAGAATTATCGCATGATTTATGTCGAGAATCTAACTAAAAACTTCGGGGCGCGGCGCGTGCTGCGCGATTTGAGCTTCACGCTCGAAGCGGGGCAGTTCCTGACGGTGCTCGGTCCGAACGGCGCGGGGAAAACGACGCTGATTCGCATCATCGCCGCGCTCGCGCGCCCGACCGCGGGGCGCGTCATCGTGGACGGCTGGGACGTGACCGATGAGCCGAACGAGGTGCGCCGCGTCATCGGGTTGGTCTCGCACCACCCGCTGCTATACGATGAGTTGACCGCACGCGAAAACCTGCGCTTTTATGGCAAAATGTATCAGGTTCCCGACCTCGCGGCGCGCCTCGACGAGATGTTGACCGCCGTCGACCTCCACGACCGCTGCGATTCTCTGGCCGGCACATTCTCGCGCGGGATGCGCCAGCGGCTTGCCATCGCGCGGGCGTTGTTACACAATCCGCCGCTGCTGCTGTTGGACGAGCCGTACACCGGGCTGGACCCGCACGCGGCGCGGCAGTTGAGCGCGCTGCTGCGCGCCAGCATCGGCGCAGGGCGCACGGTGCTGATGATGACGCACGGTCTGCCGCACGCGCTCGCGCTCTGCGACCGCGTGGCGATTCTGCACAGGGGCAGTTTTGGCTACAGCGCGGCGCGGGGGGAGGTGGATGAGAGAAAACTGCGGGAGGTTTATGATGAGGTGGTGCAGGGCGCGTAGCTCCCCGCGAGGCACCCCGCCCGCACGAGGTGGGCGGCATTGCGCTATCCATATCGCGCCATCTCTGCAAGATTTCCCACGCACATAAGCAAGACCCGAAGGGTTTTCCGAAACCCTTCGGGTCTTATGCTCCGCGTCGTTCGTTTATTCGTTATTGAACCCCCAAGTGCTTAGTGCTCTTGGTGCCCTTCGTGGTTAGTTGATAGTGTTATTTTTCTACCATCTCTACTCCCGCTCCAAGCTAATATTCGGCAACTCCACCAACTCCTCCGCGTCGGCATACACCTCCAACACATCATTTTCCGCGATGCGCTGATAGCCCTCTCTGCCGATTATGACCGTGTAGTCCTGCCCGCGCGGCAGCGGCAATATCGTGAAATACATCCCATCCGCGTCGGTGACGCCCATCGATTGCAGCAGTTCCTCCGGATAATCCGCCGCGTCGAAATCGTCCACCGTCACGCCGGGCAAGAGAAATAAAACCAACGCATCCTCAATCGGCGCCGCGGTATCGTAGTCGATAATGCGTCCGGTCAAAAAGACCCCCTCGCTCTCCTCCGCGTCCGGCTTGCGCGGGGTATCGGCTTCGGTGGGGTCCGCGCTGCCAATCAAAAACTGCCCCTCTTGCACTATTCGGTCTTTGATGAGCACTTGCAGATTGAAATCGCCGTCGGGCAGCCCCTCGTCGCTGGAGAGATACAGATTCAGCACCCCCGATTTTCCCATATCCCAGCGCAATCCGGTCTCGCCGACGTTATCCTGCCCCTCGTATTGCCAAATGTAGCCCCACGAGGTGCCATCGCGCATGTTCTGATAAGGTATCGCCGCGTGGATCTCGGTGACGCCGCTGGCGAACTCCGTCGCCGCGCCGGTGACCTCATCGTCCACGAAGCCGGTGCCGAAAGTCATCTCGCCGAAGTTCTGCCCGCCAGAAAATCGCTCTTCCTCGACGCTGCCGGTAGAACCCCCGCCGACCGCGCCGTCGCTCTTGCTCACTTGATACGCCCGTTCAATCACCGGCATCGCCTGATTGACCGGCTTGATGAAATAGAGCGTATCTGCCCCCGCGATCTTCATGGAAGGAATCCCGACTACGTTCCCGCTCTCGTTGACCGCGGAGCCGCCACTGTTGCCGCCGTTCACCAGCGCGTCGGTCTTAAACCAATCGGTCAGGTTATCGCGGTCTTCGTCAATAAATCCGGAAATCTTCCCTTCGGTGAAGGTTACGGTATCTCCACCCACACCGGGGTAGCCCAGCACGTTCACCTCCTCGCCGATTTCCACCGCGTCCGAATCGACTAACATCGCGGACACCAGCGGCAGAGTATCAGGAACCACATTAGCCTCCAGGTCGGAGATGATTTTGATTACCGCCACATCTTGGTCGGGATTGCCCGCGCGATATTGCGCGATATATTTCGGCGCGGGTAGGTAGCGCGGGTTTTCGGTGATCGCCACGCCGAGCAGCCCCTCGGGGTGATACAGATCGCCGTGATTTAGTTCGGGGTCTTCGCCGTAGATGTCCGTCTGCCCAACACAATGGAAATTGGTCAAAATATATCCCTCCTGATTCAAAACTGTGCCGGAGCAGGTGCCAGTCACCTCCGTATTCGCGTCCAAAATCAACAGCTTCACCGCGGCGCGCAATCCGCGCTGCAATGCGTCTCTGCCGATTGCTTGTGTGGGCGCGCTGCCCGACAACAAGCTCCCCACCAACATCAACCCTACAGCCACCAACAAAAACTTATTTTTTCTCATCGCTGCCCTCCTACTGCACCTTAACCGTGCGCATAATCCGCGCCAGACTCGCTTCTGTCTCGAAGATGTTGGCATTCGCCGCCAGCGTGATAATCGTCAGCGTGTCCCCCCGTAGAATCAGATAATCTTGAGCGCGCGCCACCACCGGCGCTGCACTCGCGCCGCTACCGCGCGTAGACTGCGGCACGTAGGCATATTCAATCATCACCGCGTCCTGTCCGTCTATCGTAGTCGGCACGTTATTCAACGAGCGATAAACCTGCAATTCCTTACTCAACTGCGTATTCCACGCCATCGCGATGTCGCCCAGCGATGCTAAGTTGCGCCCTATCTCATTCAGCGGAACCTGCCGCACCGTGACGCTGGTAGGAAACTGCGCGGAGGAAAAGAGGTCTGCGGCGTACAGTAATTGCTCCGGCGCGGTCGATTGCGTCCACTCCGCCGAATAGCTCAGTGACACGCCGCTCGCGCTGAAACTTTCCATGCGCCCCGCGACGGCGGTTTTCACCACCACCCCCACCGCCAATAATCCGATAACTAAAGCCCATACGAGCCATTCCGGCTCCTCCGCGCGCGTCATGCGCCGCCACATACTTTTTTCCGTCGTCGTCATAATCAAACCTCCTCTCGATTTCACATCCTGATTGACTGACAAATTTGATGGGGACACTGATTAACACAGTAGTGGTAAAGTAGTAAGTGATAAGGAAAAGTAATACGATAATTTAACCACTAAGAGCACGAAGAGCACCAAGTATTTTTTGCTAATAGTACCTATACGCGGTCAAAAGTGCTCATTCGAAACCAAAAATTGTCTTAGTGTCCTTAGTGTTCTTTGTGGTTTAATTGTAATCTTTTTAACTATCACTTACCATTTAACTACAACTTGGCTGTCTTTTCAGAAAAAAATCAGTGTCCCATTAACCGCGTCGCGGTGCAAAGACAAACTTGCCAAACAACAGTTCTACGCCTTTGCCAACACTGCCTGATTATCGCGGCGGATGATGGCGAACAACGCGCCGAAAGTGAGCGCCGCGACTATCGCCGCCAAAATTAATCCGTTTATCGGCGTCGTCTGCAATCCGGAGCGCGAAATTGCGCCTAGCGCGGTAGTGACAATACCGTTCAGCACCGCTGCCAGCAATAACCCTCCGGGTAGCCAGTATTTGCCCATATTCTCGAACTTGGCGCGACCCAAGAAATAGCCACTGATGCCCGCGAAGCTGGCTTGTGCCAGTGCCGCGACCACCATGCGGATCGCGCCGATGCCCAACGCCACGCCGCCGCTGCCGACCACGTAATCGATGTTGAGCATCGTCGCGTAGCCCAAGCCTGCCGCCGCGCCGTAGATGATGCCATCGATCCGCTCGTCGAACTCCTGGCTCCCGAAGACGCTGTAGCGCACCGCCGCGTATTTGAGGAATTCCTGCACCGCGCCGACGATGAGGATGCTCGCCGCCAGTTTCAAAATCAGAGTGCCGCTCGCCCATGCGTTGACTTGAAAGAAGTCTTCAATCAATGGCTGCCCAACAGCCCGGCTCAACAACGCGCCCAACACGAAAACGCCGATCACCTGCCCCTTGGGCTCCGGCTCCAGGCGATCTTGCGCGTAGAAGATGCCCAACCACAATGCCGCGGGGATGAGCGCCAACACCAATCCGGCGAACATCAACCCGCCGCCGCGCAGCACCTCGACGAGCGACGGCGCCACCACCGCGACGATCAGAACGAAGACGAACAGCGCGATGATCATCACGATAGTGGATGTCCACAATCCAGCGCGGTTTTGCGTCACGCGGGCGTAGTGGCGCGCACAAAATTGCCTGCCGCCCAAAGTTTTCACCTGCCCCTCAATCGGAGCGTTACATACACAACATATATCTTTTGCCATAAGCTCGACCTCCCTCTTTAAATGCTACCGGGCAAAAAGCCCAAGATCAACAAGTGATAGCAACGCGGACACGCTTTGTGCAGAATACTAGAGTTTATATCAATTTGTTGACGCGTAACTAATGGAACGCAGATTTTCCTGATTTAACTGATTTACGCTGATTTTTATGTTTTGGGTTAATCAAAAGCGCGGCACATGCCCCCAAATCTGCGAAAATCAGGCTGATCTGCGTTATCTGCGTTCGATTAATGGCGCGGTCAAATAAATCCATATAATGTCTACTGTATAGCATAAGTTATAGCATAAGTTCTTGATAAACGCAATTAAAGGTATCGCGAATTTCTAACTACACCAATTCAAACGAATATGCTAGGATTTACGCAAGTTCATCATAATTTTACCGCCGGGGGCGCGGAGAACGCCGAGTTTTCTAATTAAGTGTTTAGCGCGCCGCACATATGAATTTTGATGAATGCTTATGACTGCTTATGCTAGTAAAAAAGATTTTCCTGTTGCTTTTCTCTGCGGTGAGTTATCGCACTCCTATGTGTAAAAATTCAATTGAGTGGTAAGCCGCTCTTTTGTCCAAATAGTTACTAATTAAGTAGACTCCTGTGCTGCGCGGCTAATCCATCTGTATTTGCTGGCTCAATACGACCAGCCGATTTTGCACGCGAATAACCTCCACCGGAGTTTGATACGTCGCGGTCAATTTCTCTGAGGTGAGCACCTGTGCGATAGGTCCCACCATGGGGGGTTGCTCGCGCCGCATTAGGATAACATAGCTGGCAATTTCAGCCGCGACCGCGGGGTCGTGCGTCGTGAACAAGATAGTCATCTCCTGCGCGACCAAATCGCGCATAATTTGTAGCAATTTTCCCTTATTATTTAAGTCCAAATGCGCGGTCGGTTCATCCATCAGCAAAATCTGGGGCTGCTGTGCTAGAGCGCGCGCCAGAATCGCTAGTTGCCGTTCCCCGCCGCTGAGCGTTGGTATCGGGCGATGTTGTAAATCTGCCAAACCCGTAGTTCGCAACGCCGCTAACGCGATTTGACAATCTATCTCGCGCGGCGTCCCCAACGCACCCAAGTGCGGAGCGCGGCCTAACTGCACGTACTCCAGCACCGAAAAATCGAATGGAATGTATTCATCCTGTGGCACCAAGCCTA
>CAZSIG010000265.1:0-5876 GCA_964606195.1 uncultured Anaerolineales bacterium | reverse complement strand
CCGCGTCCGCGGCGTTCTCGGCGGTTAATCACTACATAGTCTGCGTAAGTCCTGGAATACTGATAGCCTCTGATGAACACTGATTTTTTGTAAAGTTAGCTAACTCAGTGAAAATCTGTGTACATCAGTGTCCAATTGCTCGCCTCTACATCATCTTTACCAACTCACATCAGCGCGCTCACGCACTACGCGGTCATAGACGGCGCGCGTCTGTCGCGCGATGTGCTGCCAGGTGTATTTCGTGCTAACCATTCGATAAGCACACTCGACTCGTTCTTGCGCCGCACGCGGTTCGGTGAGTACCTGTAGCACCGCGCCAGCCAACGCCTCTACATTCTCCGCGGGCACCACTAAGCCATCTTCACTATGACTTACTACTTCGGCAAAGCCGCCGCGATCGCTGACGACGACGGGGGTACGCGACGCCATCGCCTCAAGCGCGACGATGCCAAAGGGTTCGTAGAGGCTGGGAAAAACCGCGCACGAGGCGAGATGGTATAGGCGATTGCGGTCTATATCGGAGATTAAACCCGCGAATAGTACCTTGTTCGCGATGTTCAACTCCCATGTGCGCTGGCGCAGCGCATCGAGCATCGGTCCCCTACCCGCGATGACGAACTTCACGTTGGGAAAATCGCTCAGAATGCGCGGGATCGCCTCGATTAAAACGTGCACCCCTTTCTCGTAAACCAGACGCCCCAAATAGAGCACGATTTTTTCGTGAGAACGGGCATACATGTTGCGGAATAGAGCGAGGCACGATTCTGATTCAGAGACGACGAAATCTTGTACATTCACGCCGTTGGGAATAATATCCAGCTTATCTTCGGGCAAGCTGAAAAACTCGCGCAGTTCCTGCGCCATGTACTCACTGCAACAGATCACGCGCCACGCCTCGAACGTCGCCCACCATTCCACCTGATTGATGGCGCGGTGCAGATTGCTGGTAACGTGACCGCGATTGCGTCCTCGCTCCGTAGCGTGGATCGTCACCAACAACGGGATTTTGAAACTCTGTTTCAGGGCTATTGCACTGAAAGCGACCGACCAGTCATGGGCATGAATCAAGTCGAAACTCCCCGTCGTCGTTATCAGTTTCTCGATGTAGCGTCCCAATTCTAGATTCGTTTGCCACGCGCCAGTATGTACATCGGGCATATATATTTTCGGGGGCGCGACGCGGTGAATGTGCAGATTGCCCTTTTGCTCTTGCGGTTCTCCGTCCGCCCAGTTGGGGGTGACGACATGTATCTCGCACTCCATCTCCGCCAAGACTGGCGCCAATCTCTTCACATGGCGTCCCAAACCGCCCAAACAATGTGGGGGATATTCCCAAGATAACAGTAATACACGCATGATAATACTCTCTCCTCTATAACTCGCTATTCGCAGCCTAGCAGTTCGAACACCGCGCCGCACTGTGGTAGGTCGTAATCTTGCACGCTGTGTAGCGCGTCGAGCAGCTTCGCGGTTGCGGCGTAAGCTGCCGCCGCCTGTGAGGTGGGCTCCTGATTAGCTAAGTCGCGATAGCGGGATGCAAAATCGGGTGATAGAGAGGTCGCGGTAATCGGCATATTCAGCGGAGCGACGCAAGCCAATTCCGCCGTGCGATATTCCGGCTGCGCCGCGCGCGTCGTCTCTTTCGATAAATGTCCTACTACCCCGACGATCAGAGGATCCACAACTAGCTCGCGAGCGCGACGCGGCGCCATAGTGGAATCGTTGCCATCATCCAACGCGACTAAAATCACACTATAACCAAAAGTATCAGCTTGGGCATTGTGTTCGGAGATAGCGAGCTTGACCGCGTGAATGACGTTATAACCGAGGTGGCGGTGCGCGCCCTCGAACGGCGCGACCAGCCCGATCTTAACGAATGGTCTCGTACTGCCGCGAAACGCGCACCCTCCCAACCACAAAAGCGTTGTTATAATGCCAAAAGAAAGAGCCACTTGCCGTAAATGCAAGCGGCTCGAATGATTAAATTGATGTAATTTCATTATCTCCAGATAAACGACTTGGTCTCGCTCGGTGGGCTGAGCGGATTACCCTCGAACCCGCCATCACTCCGCGTCTCTGTTCTCCGCATCACGGTAACGTACCAGCGATAGGTGCTGTGGTCAGCGATTCCAAAAAGATTTTCGGGCAGCCGCCACTGGGTCTCTTTGACCCATTTGCCAGTATACTCCTCGCGACCATCGTGATTATAAAAAACAGTAACCGCGTAGTAGTCATCAACGCCTAGCTCCCCTTCCCTTTTCCAAGATAATACGATTTCAGATAATTCTCCCTCTAAGAACATAGTTTCATTTTCAGGAGAAATAATTTGGGGCGCGGTATATTGTTCTTTCATCGGTGACATACCCGTCCCTTCACCATCTCCTTCATCTGCATTTTCCTCCGCGTTGCCTCCAATGGAACTAGCAGCGGCAGAAGATGCTTCCACCTGCGCGACGAGCCTTTGACCAGAGGGCAATAACCCCAGCGGATTGAGTTGGACACCCCCCTTGCGAATCTCAAAATGTAAGTGCGGTCCGGTAGACCACCCGGTTGAGCCAACTCTGCCGATCATCTCACCTTTCGCGATGGGATCCCCCGCGTCAGGTTCATAGCGGCTCAAGTGCGCGTAGAGAGTCTGATAACCATTTCCATGATCAATCACCAGCATGTAGCCATATCCCACGTTGCTCCACCCTGCCATCGCGACGTAGCCCGCATCTGCCGCGTATATGGGAGTCCCTTTCGGCGCAGCGATGTCAATCGCGCGGTGTCTATTCCAATAACCTTGCGAGATATAGCCAGTTACAGGCCAACCAAACGAGTTAGTCGCGTTCACCGCGCCGCCCCCCTTGGGCTGTGAACTGGTGAAAGTAGTATACACTTTCTTCGGCACATAAGGCTTGACGCCACCCGGAATAACTAGCTTCTGCCCGACAGCTAACGACGCGTTTTCTGCCAGACCATTATCTTTGTAACTCAAAATAGCTTGGGATTCTACTTTATATTTTTTAGCAATACCGGCAATGGTATCACCGCTGCGAACGGTATGATAAACCCCCGAAACAGGCAAAACGACAATTTTTTGTCCGATCTGCAAGCGATGTGGATCATCTTCCAACGCGTCGTTTGACCCTAGCACCGTATCGGGCGAGATGTTGAACTTATCGGCAATCCCGAATACCGTGTCGCCGGGTTGCACAGTGTAGGTAATTATCCCCAAGCGCGGTTTTGCCGATAGCACGGGCAACGGCGCGTCGACATCGGTATGATATGCCAGACGCAACATTTCAGCCCAGTTTTGATTCTCAGCTACCCGATGCGACTCGTACACATCGAAATGCCCCTCGTATCCCGCGTCCCAAACTAAATACGCCTCCCCTTCCTCCACGCCGGGAATAGGTGTCGCGGTAACCGTCGGCGTAGCAGTATTAGTAGGAACAGGAGTGCTGGTAGAGGTAGTAGTCGATGTCGCTGTCTTCGTAGGAGTGGCAGTCGGCATCGCGGTAGGAGTAGAACTAGGAGTAGTTGTGGGGATAACCGCGTCGGCGGTTGGAGAAATGGTAGCTAAATCGGAACCAATGATACTTGGAGTTTTTGTTCTTCGGGCTACAATGCCCGAAATATCGTTACCTTGAGCGTACGCCACTGCCCCCAGCGGCGCCATTATGTCATCAGATGCCCACCTGATAATCGTCAATGCCCCCAAGGCGACTATCAAAATCATCCGTAAATGACGATGTCTATCCATAAAAGTTATCTTCCCTTTTCAAACTTCCCCCCGACATCAATCAGGGCTAGATTATAGATTCTAGCATAAAGCCGAAGAAAACGCAAAACCGCGTCATTCGCTATTGAATAAGCTGTGAATTTACTAACAACTTAACACTTTATCCCCAACGTCTATTTCGCGGCGGGACTTCATTTATGACCACTCTGAAGCCGATGTTATGCAACAGCGGAAGCGGATTGGTACCCACGCGGTAAGAACAGCGCAATATTTGCCGCGTGTTCAGCCAGGACCCACCGCGGACGATTCGGTACTCTCGCAGACGCCGATGTTCGCGTCCATCGGTCGCGTCGTAGGGATACAGGCGAAACAAGCTATTCGTCCATTCCCACACATTACCGCTCATATTCGCGACGCCGTAGGGACTATCACCCGCAGGGGAGAACTGCCTCACCGAAAGCGTCCCCCCAGACTTACTCTCGCGGCTGTTACACCGCGCCGCGTCCCACTCATTCCCCCAAGGATAGCGTCGTCCATCCGTGCCGCGCGCTGCTTTCTCCCATTGTGCTTCGGTAGGCAGCCACGCATCTTCGTCCAATTCTTTGCTCAGCCATTTGCAATAGGCAACCGCGTCGAACCAACTGACGAGGACGACGGGGTGCTCCTCTTTGTTCGGGGGATAACTACGCGTCTTCTTGTCCCAATTATACGGCTGTGCCCAGTTATATTTTTCATAAGGCACCGCGCGTTTCCGGCGCGCCGCCAAAAACTCGTGATACTCCGCGTTCGTCACTGGATATTTGCTGATCCAAAAGCCATCCAGATGTACTTCTTGAACCGGCTTCTCTTCTCGCGTCGCATCCTCACCGGCATATCCCATCTCGAACTTCCCCGCAGGGATATAAATCATTTGGTCTTTAGTTATCATCATCTCTCTCTTTGTAGGTTTTTCAGGAATTTGAATAATAGAGCCTACACAAATTCAAAATAATTCCACCGCAGAGACCGCGGAGAGCGCAGAGTTTTCTGAATAGCTTTTTACCGCAGTGCGAACATGAATTTTAATGAATTCGTATGAACGCGAATGACAGTTAAAAGTTTTTGTGACACTCTCTGGACTCTCTGCGGTTAATTGCTATTAGTCAGCGACAGAAAATTAGTGAGAATTCGTGTAATTAGTGGTAGCTTCTTCCAACAAATTAGAGTATCGCTACGGCGCGTTGTGATAAACCCATGATTGCAGCTTACGCGTCCAGTTTTCGGGTAAACCCAAAGCTTCTAAATAAGGCCACAGCACACCGACCGCCTCGCGCACTGTGTAATAAACGCGCCATCGCAGCGGGATCACTCCTAAATCGGTCGTAGTCGGGCTTGAATACACCGCGATGTTATGATCCTCAAAAAATAGTTTGGTACGATAGAGATGCAGTGGGTGACTCACGACTAGCGCGGTGTCCCAGCCTTGCGCGATCATCACCGTCGCGGCGCGCGCCGCGTCCTCGCGCGTATTGCGCGACCCATCGGCGATCCAAATCGCCTCGGGGGCTACTCCCTGCGAGATCGCCAAGCGTTTGGCAACCGCCGCGGCAGACATATAATCTCCCGCCTCGCCGCCCGCGCAGATGATATACGGCGCATAACCTAACTTGTACAACTCCACCGCGTGTGCCGTCCGCGCCAGCAAATCCGGCCCCGGCTGCCCGTTCTCCTCCACCAATGCCCCCATAATGACGATTACATTCGCCTTCGCGGCGCGGTCAGCCCGACCATAGCTATCTATCCGCCAGCAAAGCATGATGAACGATCCCGCGATAATAAGCCCGACGATAATCAGACTCAGTACAAAGTATCTCAATAACCGTTTTATCTTCGCCATAACGTAGAAACACAACAGCGCAAGATTTACGCAGTTTTCAGACTTCCGAAGTCTCTGAACCGCGTTAGTTGGCGTTCACCGACATAGGTGCCCGGCACTTCAGAAAGTGCCGGGCACCTACTTAGGGCTTTCTCAAAGTCGCGCAGTTTGGATAATATGTCACCCTATGACACTTTGATAGGACTTACGCAAAATCGCACTACAATTTACCGCAGAGCACGCTGAGGACGCGGAGATTTCTTACAGGAATAGTTTTGCCTCCCACATACGCGT
>CAZSIG010000264.1:0-5880 GCA_964606195.1 uncultured Anaerolineales bacterium | reverse complement strand
GCATAGTCGCGGCGCGAGATGGATACATCTTGTTACAGCACAAAGTAACCGCGTCATCTCAAAAAGACGAGCTTTCTTTGTCAGAGGAATTTTACACTTTCGCATATACCACTGACGCGGAGATTAGCAATATCGAGTATCCGATGCAGGTCGCGTATGGCGACGCGCTGACGCTGCTAGGGTACAACGTCGTTCCCGGGCGCAATTGTGAATTCTCACTGGATTCATACTGGCGCGTTCGCGGCAACACGGGCTTGAATTACGATTTCGACTTTTGGCTGCACGACGCGGCGGGGAATGTGCATTGGCGCATCGGCGCGTATCTACCTCATTGGTATCCTTCCAGCCAGTGGCGAAATGGCGCGGTGATTCGCCTGAGTAGTCCCGTATTCACGGGCGCACCGTTAGGGAAAGGCTTCATCACGCTGCATATTCCAGAATCGGAGAACGACGCGAATATCCTAAGCCCCAAAGTGTGTGAATCGGCTTTGTATCTGCCCGCGCTGCGGCATGGTACGTCGTTAAAGATATTCGATTTCGCCTGCGCGAACGGCATCCTAAAACCCAAGCCGGCTATGCGTCGCTATACTACTCCTCAATTAGCCAATCAATTACCGGTTAATTTCGGTGAGAAGATTATGTTACAGGGTTATGAACTTTCAACACCCACAATTCACGCGGGTGAGGAATTACAGTTCACCTTGTACTGGCAAGCCATCACCGCGCCGTTAGAGTTTTATAATATGTTCGTTCATGTGATAGACGAAAATGGTACACGCGTTGCCCAACGCGATGCACCGCCGCTGGAGGGGGGTTATCCCACAAGTTGGTGGGCGCGCGGGGAAGTAGTTGTTGACACGCGCCGTGTGCTAATCCCTCCAGAAACATCCGCTGGAGAATACGCGGTTTGGATAGGGGTGTACAGCTTGGAAACTATGGCGCGACTTTCCACCAAGAGCGACGATTCACTTGTGCAAGATGACGCGGTGAAATTGTTGACCTTTCAAGTGGTGGATTGATTCACCTTGATTATCTCAATTTGACCTCTGAGAACAATAGTGCTATAATTATACAATAAATCGAACAATGGTTCGACTTGGCATGAGGTTGTTAATATCAAAAGGAATCAGGAGGAATGAATTATGGCAAAGAAAAGGAAAGGTTTGTCCGATCGCCAGAAACGAATGCTGGAGTTCATTTGCGACTTTATTGATGAAAACAGTTATTCACCATCACTGCGCGAAATCGGGAGTGTTGCGGAAATATCTTCCACCTCGGTGGTTAATTACAACTTAGACCATCTGCAAAATAAGGGGTGTATTGACCGAGACCGAGACACAGCGCGGAGTATTCGAGTACTTGAGAAAGGCCTCAGGTTAATCGGTAGAGACGTGGCGAAATCTGTGAATAACCTGTTGCGAATACCGATCTGGGGAGTTATCAAAGCGGGTAATCCCATACCGGTGCCGGAAGCGGAAACGCCGTTGGACTATATATCCTTAGCCAAAGATTTGGCGCCGCGCGGCGACAATGTATTTGCCCTACGCGTCAGCGGGGATTCCATGATCGATGCCTTGGTTAATGATGGTGATGTGGTGGTCATGAATAAAAACGCGGAGGTACGTGAGGGAGATATGGTAGCAGCCTGGTTAAAGGATGAAGAGGAGACTACTCTCAAATACTTCTACCGCGACGGGGACAAGGTGAGGCTACAACCTGCTAATCCACACATGGAGCCGATTTATACACCGCTGAATAACATAGAGATACAGGGCAAAGTGATGATGGTAGTCCGCACCATAGAGGCGTAAGATAGACAAGGCGAACACAGAGGTTCGCCCCTACGTCTGTATTAAATCTTCCAAACGCGCAAAAATAATAAAAGGGCATGGAAAAAAATTTCCATGCCCTTTTGCCTTCTATCAAACAGTTACTTTGCGATCTTACCACCCATGACTTAATCGCGCGATCAAGCGAATCGGCAACCCTTGTTCTTCCATTTTGCCTTGAGTCTCTTCGATAGGATATTCCACGCGGTGATAGGTGACGGTATTCGCGTCCGTATCTAAGATTACATAGCTGGATCGCGGGTCTCCATCACGCGGTTGCCCCACACTGCCGGGATTGATGATATACCGCCCGGTCTTGAATTCGTATGGCTCGTTTTCGGGAGGCAAAATCGCCTCACACGCGCCGTTAGGGTTGTACTCTTCAGTATAATGATAAACTACCGGCGCGTGAGTATGACCAATTAAACAAAAACGTGTCAGGAAGTGATCGAAATTCAACATCGCGGTGGAGGTGTGCAAAATGTATTCCCATATAGGATATTGTGGGCTACCATGCACGATCGTAAAGTCTCCTTCTACGACTTTTTCTTCTAAGGTGCTCAGATATTCCCAACTATCGTCAGATAACCGATTTTTAGTCCAGTTACAGGCCCACCGCGCTTCGGCGTTGAAATCAGAAATATCTAGCTTTTCGATAATTGCCCAGTCGTGATTACCCGCGACATTGAGCAAGTTAGGTAGTGATCGTAACAGTTCCACACACGCATTGGGATCGGGACCGTATCCCACCACATCTCCCAAATGCCACACCGCATCTATCTGTTGTAAATCAACATCGTCTAATACTGCTTTTAGCGCCTCAAGGTTACCATGTATGTCAGATATGAGCAAACAACGCATATTCCCTCGATTAGTGTCGTCGACGGCGATCGCTGGAATGTCTGGAAGAACCGCGCCTATCTCCACCGCGTCTACCGCGCGACCTACTCCCAATCTTAGGGTCGCTATCGCGAGCCTCTTCCAGAGTCCAATTCTCTAACACTGCCTGTCGCGACAATTTGATTTTCCCTTCGGGATCAATATCCACTACCATAACCATCACTTCGTCTCCCAAAGATACGATATCCTCTACCGCTCTGACCCTATAATCAGCAAGCTGCGAGATATGAATCAAGCCCTCTTGCTTGGGTAATATCTCTACAAACGCGCCGTAACTTTCCACACGCGTGACTTTGCCTAGATAGATTTTACCTACTTCAGGCTCTTCCACCAAACGCCGTATCATCTCTTGGGCACGTTCGCTGGCGGGACCATCAGTGGAAGCGAGCAGTACTGTACCATCGTCTTCAATATCAATCTTGACACCGGTTTCATCCACAATGCTCCTGATGGTTTTGCCGCCGGGGCCAATGACCGCGCCGATCTTTTCAGGATCGATTTTCATAATGGTGATACGCGGGGCGTACGGGGACAATTCTGCACGTGGCTCAGGGATAGTTTCCTCAATTTTATCCAGAATGAGCAGCCGCGCATCTCTGGCTTGCGCCAAAGCCTTCTCCAAGATATCGTAGCCTAGACCACTAATCTTTATATCCATCTGCAACGCGGTGATTCCCTTGCGTGTTCCTGCCACTTTGAAGTCCATATCACCTAAATGATCTTCCATGCCCTGAATGTCGGTCAAAATCGCGTAGTGGCCTTCTTCGGTAACTAGCCCCATTGCGATCCCCGCGACGGGAGCCTTAATGGGTACTCCCGCGTCCATCAGCGACAGTGTCGAACCGCATACTGAAGCCATAGAGGTGGAACCATTTGAGGACATCACATCCGAAACTAACCGCATAGTGTAAGGGAAATCTTCCTCACTGGGCAGCACTGGCAGTAAAGCATGTTCTGCTAACGCGCCATGCCCGATCTCGCGGCGTTTTGGACCGCGCATCGGACGCACCTCGCCCGTGCTGTAGGGGGGGAAGTTGTAATGGTGCATATAGCGTTTGGATTCCTCCGGTGACAAATCGTCGATGATCTGTTCATCTCGGCTGGTTCCCAACGTCGCGCTGGTTAAGACCTGTGTCTCACCACGCGAAAACAATCCGGATCCATGCACTCTGGGTAATAACCCCACCTCGCAATTCAGCGGACGAACAGTGCTGGTATCGCGTCCATCAGGACGGATTCCTTCTCTAAGAATCGTACGCCTTACCTCTTTCTTGATTAAGTCGTCGTATATGTCTCGCACTTCTTTTTTCGTATACGGTAATTCGGCGCCTTCTTCGTCAAGTCCCAACTCAGTAACGAGTTCGTCGAACAGCGTTGCCATAGTATCGCGGTGTCCCGATTTATCCAGACTACGCGCCTTAACCAAAGCATTGGCAAGACGATTTCCTACCTTCTCTTGAACAAGTGTGTAGGTCTCTTCGTCAATTACGAACGGCTCATAGTCAACCTTTGCTTTGGCTACCTTGCTTTGCATTTCCAATTGCATTCGGATAACATCTTGAATCGCCTCGTGCCCCTTTTGCAGAGCTTCTATCATCAATGATTCTGGAACTTGATGGGCATCTGCCTCGACCATAACTATCGCGTCTTCAGTGCCCGCTAGGCGCAGGTTCAACGCGCTATTTTCCATCTCAGAAATTGTGGGATTGAACACTAGCTTGCCATCTATGTACCCGACGCGTACCGCGCCGATGGGTCCCCCAAAAGGAATATCGGAAATGGATAACGCGGTCGACGCGCCAATCAACGCCAAGATGTCCAAATGGGTCTCTTGGTCAGCCGAAAGGGGCGTTATAACGATCTGTATCTCATTTCGAAAATCTTTGGGGAACAGGGGACGTACGGGGCGATCAACCAACCGACATATAAGTGTGGCTGCTTCGCTAGGCCGACCTTCGCGGCGGAAGAAGCCCCCGGGGATTTTTCCAGCGGCGTACAACCGCGCTTCAAAATCTACCGTCAAGGGGAAAAAATCTATGCCCGGACGCGGCGATGCTCCCGTAGCGGTTACCAGTAACACTGATTCTCCGCTGCGGATAGTCACCGCGCCACCGGCTTGTCCTGCTAGACGACCCGTCTCGATAATAATCTCATGATCGCCAATAACGGACTCAAACTGGTGTATATTATTCAATTTTCCTAACCTCCATAAGTATTGGGACAGGCATATAGGTCAGGAACTGGAGACTAGACTTTATCAAATCCCACGATGCGCGGTATAAAGTCCACTCGCCAATACCCAGCCTTATGCCTGTCATACAGGGGAGATTAGAGCGGAAACCAATAATTCCTAAACTCTAATCTCCAGTATCTCTAATCACTATTTTCTTAACCCAAGTTGTCTGACAACTTGTTGATAACGCCGATAATCTTTTCTACTCAAATAATTCAGATGTCGCCGGCGCTGGCCTACCATCTTCAGCAAACCGCGCCGCGAGTGCTCATCATGTTTATGAATCTTGAGATGTTCCACCAATTGGTTGATCCGTTTTGTCAACATTGCAACCTGTACCTCAGGGGAACCAGTATCTCCATCATGTAAGTGATACTGTTGAATTATCTCGTTTTTCTCTTCTTTAGACAATGCCATCAATGTGCCTCCTAAAACTCACTTTATTGTAATCTCAGGCGAAGGTAGCTCATTATATCACATTTCAAACCTATGGGCAAACCTCGTTTTAGCTTAATCTACGCGTTATGGAAGTACCTAAGAGACGCGGGGTCAATCTAATGATTTGACAGTTATCCAATTTGGCGCGAAAATATTGGCATTATGATAATAGACTTTCACACTCACATATTTCCCCCTGAAATCATCAACCACAGGGAGAAATATTTAGAAAAAGATGTATGGTTTCGGTTACTTTATGAAAATCCCAAAGCGCGCATGGCTACTGCCGAAGAGCTGATCGCCGCGCTTGATGAAGCGCAAGTTGACAAGGCGGTCGCTTTCGGGTTCGCCTGGCACGACGCGGGGCTATGTCGAATGACGAATGACTATGTTCTGGAAGCTATGGATAAATATCCCGACCGCGTGATCGGTTTCGCGCAAGTTCAGCCCAATAGTAGAGAAGAGGCGATAAAGGAAACA
>CAZSIG010000263.1:0-5891 GCA_964606195.1 uncultured Anaerolineales bacterium | reverse complement strand
TCGTGATTAAATCGCGGGGGATTTTTCCAAATCCAATTGAACTGAACCAGTGCCGCCAGAATGGAGGATGTTGAAATGATTACCAAACTAGAAGATTTAGTCATGGAAGCACAACAACGGGGACCGATAACCGTCGCGGTTGCCGCGGCGGCAAATGGCTTGGTACTGCGATCGGTCAAAGAGGCGCAAAATCGCGGATTGATCGAGCCACTGTTGGTCGGGCGCGGTGCGGACATTCGGGAAGAAGCTACCGCCGCGGAGCTAGATTTTGGCGACGAGCAAATCATCTCTACCGAAACTAACGCGGAAGCTCCCGTTCGCGCGGTCGAATTGGTTCGCGAGGGCAAAGCCGCTGTGCTAATGAAAGGGCACTTGCACACTAGTAAATTCCTACAAGCGGTGCTGCGCCCGGAGGTCGGATTGCGCACTGACCGACTGCTCAGTCACGCGTTTGTGATGGAAGTCCCAATGTACCACAAACTGTTGGTCATAACTGACGCGGCGATCAACATCGCGCCGTCGATGACCGAAAAAGCCACAATTATACAGAACGCGGTGGATATGCTGCGACAATTGGGGATCGAACAGCCTAAAGTTGCCGCGCTCTCGTCGGTCGAGACGGTCAATCCCAAGATTCCGTCTACGGTAGACGCGGCTTGTCTGCACAAAATGGCGGAACGCGGACAAATCAAACACGCGCTGGTTGATGGTCCTCTTGCGTTCGACAACGCCATCTCCGCCGACGCGGCGCGCGAGAAGGGGATCATCAGTCAGGTCGCGGGAGATGTGGACATCGTACTCGCGCCGAACCTGGACGCGGGGAATATCTTGTACAAAAACCTGGAGTATCTCTCCAACGCGCAGCTCGCGGGCTTAGTGATGGGGGCGCGGGCACCGATTATCCTCACCTCGCGCTCCGACCCAGAGTTGGCGCGTGTCTATTCGCTGGCATTGGCGAATCTGCTCTGCGCGGCTTCAACGGTAGAGGCTTGCGTTTTTCCATGGGAGGATGAGGACTAAATTTTGTGAAAGTAAGCATAACTTTGCCGCAAAAAAGTTGTACTCCTTTGTCACAAAGACCACCGCGGAAGATATCACTTTGTATACCGATAGCCATCCAGGCAATTGCAGACCCCGCGCGCCCCCATTTGACGGTCAAACACCGTGCGCACGAATTTGCCCGGGATGCCGATGGTGACGGGATCAACGAGGTTCACGACAACACCATCGCAGGCATCTGGCCCGGGTTGCAGAACTTTCTCCGCCCATTTCGGGGGCTACACCAGAAATTCCGCGCTCAATACATCGCTATGTTTGAATGGTTGTACAATCTTGAACAAGTAACCGCCAAGTTCCTCCGTATGTTGCTTGTACCTGACTTCACTTATTTACCAACATGAGCCTCTTTAACAACCAATCTACTAAACTATTTGAGTATTGTTAGAGGAACGTTAGAAGTTGCTTAGAATTGGTGGAGTCCCCCCTGAACGCTTATAAAGAGACATCTGGACCGCGTACCACTCAGGGTTCTTAAATAGCTTGTATCCCGCCTCCACATAAACCTGTCCAGTTTGACGCTCCTTCGCAAAACTTTTGAGGGCATAACTTCACGTCAACCGCGATACGTCCGTGTTGTCCTCCCGGTGGGGTCATCTCTATCAGTTCTCCTCTGACTAATTCATACTTGTGCCCATCGAGGGGCATATTCCAAAACTGCTCCGCCGTAATCAGCTTCCGCGGTGCTAACTGCTCCTCGTTCATCTCTAACTTCTCCTTCTAATCCGCCACTCCGTCCCCTCTTTTGTATCTTCCAATGCGACTCCCAATTCACCAAGTTCGTCGCGTATCTTGTCAGCAAGTGCCCACTGTTTCGCGCTGCGCAGGTCCTGGCGCGTGGTGATGAGCAAGTCAATCAGCGGCGCGGTTAGTTCACCTATATCTTCTTCAGGCAACGGATCGGGAATTATTCCCAATACATCTTCGCCCAATTCGCGGTATAAGCCATCTATCGCGGTGAGAGTGGTCTTGTTCAAATGTCCATCATCCGCCGCCAGCCAAGTGTTTACCTCTCGCGTCAAATCGAACAACGCCGCGACGCCGCCCGGCGTGTTAAAATCATCGTCCATCGATTCAATGAACGCCTGTTTCTGCTTATCGAGAACGTTTTGCATCTCCGCGTCCAGCTCTCCTTCGGGGGCATCAAGCAGACGAGCGCGCACCGCGCGCACCGCGCCATGTAATCGCTCCAAGCCGGACTGCGCGGCGGTTATCGCTTCCTCCGTTAAGTCCAACGGGGCGCGGTAGTGCCCGCCGAGAACGAAGAAGCGAATAGCTAATGGGGAGTAGGTCTCCTCCGCTTTACGCAGCGTGACGAAGTTCCCCAATGACTTACTCATCTTCTCCCCGCCGATGTTCAACATGCCGTTGTGCAACCAATACTTGGCGAAGGGCTGGTCGAACGCGGCTTCGGACTGCGCGATTTCACACTCGTGGTGTGGGAACTTGTTATCCATGCCGCCGCCATGAATATCGAACGGCACGCCCAGATACTTCACGCTCATCGCGGTACATTCGATATGCCATCCGGGAAAACCCTCGCCCCATGGCGACGGCCAGCGCATGATATGCTCCGGCTCGGCGCGTTTCCAGAGGGCGAAATCTGCCGGGTGCCGCTTCTCATCGCGTGTATCTCCGCGCGCCCCCGCTTGCATATCCTCCACGTTGCGTCCCGCGAGTTTGCCGTAATCGGGGTACTTTGATACGTCGAAGTAGACCGAATCATTTACTTCATAAGCATATCCTTTATCCAATAAACTTTTTACTAGTTCGATTTGCTCAATGATGTGTCCACTGGCGCGCGGTGAAATATCCGGGCGCAGGATATTCAAGGCATCCATATCCTCGAAATATCGCCGCGTGTAATACTCCACCAATTCCATCGGTTCGACCTGTTCGCGCCGCGCCCCGCGCGCGATGCGGTCTGTACCATCAGCTAACAAGTGGCCGACATCGGTGATGTTCTGCACATAGCGCACATTCTTCTCGCCATATTTGTAGCGTAAGTAACGAACGATTGTGTCGAAATTAACGTATGTCTTACCATGTCCCAGATGCGCGTCGTTGTAGACGGTCGGCCCACAGACATAGATGTGTACGCGCCCCTCGTTAATGGGTATGAAATCCTCTTTCTCTCGCGATAATGAATTATAAACTCTCAATCCCATATCTCACCTCCTCCAGATACTCACAACGCGGCAGCTATTTGCGTCTGCCGCGTTGTCGATTTGCTTATTTGCCGATTTTCTACGGCTGGGCGAAGATCATACGTCCCTTCTCAGTTTGCAAGACGCGCGTCACTGTCACATTGACTGAAGAGTTAAGATGCCGCCGTCCCCCTTCTACTACCACCATCGTCCCATCGTCGAGATAGCCCACGCCCTGCCCCAGTTCTTTACCTTCCTGAATGAGATGAACGCGCATCGTTTCGCCGGGCAGCACGATGGTCTTTACCGCGTTTGCCAACTCGTTGACGTTCAACACTGTCACGCCCTGCAGTTTCGCGACGCGGTTAAGATTGTAGTCATTAGTTACAACTGGCGCGTCCAATTTCTTACCTAGCTTGATCAGCTTGCTATCCACTTCGCGAACGTCCTCCACATCCATATCGACTATCTCAATCGGCGCGATAGATTCTTCCTGTAGCTTATTTAGCATATCCAGACCGCGCCGCCCGCGATTACGCCTTAGAACGTCGGGAGAGTCGGCGATATGTTGTAGCTCGTTGAGGACGAAGCGCGGAATCAACATCGTGCCAAAGATGAAGCCGGTTTTGCTGATGTCCGCGATACGCCCATCGATGATAACGCTCGTATCCAATAGCACATACCCGCTCCCCGCGGAGGCCGCCATCGCCAAGCCGGGGTTAATGCGCGACCCTAGTAGACTGAAGATGTCTCCGGCGCGCATGATCATGATAGTTGTACCTAAATAGGCTAACAGTAAAGCTATACTCACAGGGAGAATCTCTCGCAACGGTGAGGGTAGAAATGCCAAAGGAATAGAGAAGAAAATCGCGATGACTAACCCCCCCACTAAGCCCAACGTGCCCGCCAGAAGTTTTGGAGCAGGCACTTGTTTGATCTTTTTTCGCGTCCACTTATAAGGTACGATCGTAAAATATGGCGTCAGGAGAAGCCCCAGCGCCGCGCCAGATAAAGAGAGAATTAGAACATTAACTAAAAGCTGATCCGCGTTGTCCCCGGCAATCCAAATGCCAGCGCGCCAACCGATGACGCTCAAAACAATCATGCCTATAATACGTAAAATAAACTCTATACTCACTATTATTTATTCCTCCTAATTACAAAGATAGGACTTACGCAACTTCGATGTATTTTTACCGCCGAGCACGTCCCCATGCGGGGATAAACTACGAGCGCAGAGTTTTGGGTGTAATTTGTACTATCTGAAAAATATGACCTTAAATGATAGTGTATGATCGCGTATGCTGGTGGCAAAATCGTTCCTTTGAGAAAACACCGCGTCCTCCGCGCCCTCTGCGGTAAAATTATTGTGAATTTGCGTAAGCTGTGAAAGACATTAATTCCGGGCATTGGTTCAGTTCTATTGGATTTCGGATAAACCACCGCGATTTAATCACGAATGTCGCGAATGTACGAATAGCCCGAATAATAAAAGAGGAAAATTCGCGTAATTTGGCCATTCGTGGTATTCGTGATCTATATCCAACTCAACTGAACCAGTTCCTAATTCCGCGAATAACCACAAATAAAAAGAGCGTACTACCGCGTACACTCAATCGAGAGAGACTTGCAAATTGGTCAAGTCTTTATCGCGTTATTGACCTATATTAACACATTATCACAATTATTGCAAAAAATTTAGCGAGGGGATAAAGGGGAATAGTTTACTAATTCGCGAATTGTGGTTATAATACATCGTATGAGTGGACAGAAATTTATTCGAAATTATTGTGTCATCGCCCACATCGACCATGGCAAATCGACTCTCTCCGACAGATTGTTGGAGTTCACGGGAACCATTAGCGCGCGTGACATGACCGCGCAGTTCCTCGACTCGATGGACTTGGAACGCGAAAAGGGTATCACCATCAAGGCGAAGGCGGTGCGAATGGAATACAAGGCGGCGGATGGGCAGACATACGAGCTTAACTTGATTGATACGCCGGGGCATGTCGATTTCACTTACGAAGTCTCGCGTGCTCTCGCGGCGTGCGAAGGCGCGGTATTGGTAGTTGACGCCTCGCAGGGCATCGAGGCGCAGACGTTGGCGAACCTGTATCTCGCGTTCGACCAAGATTTGGAGATCATCCCCGTCGTCAACAAGATCGACCTGCCCGCGGCAGAGGGAGAGCGCGTCGCGGAAGAACTGCGGAACCTGCTCGGAGTGCCGCGTGAGGAGATAATCATGGCTTCCGCGAAGGAGGGCATCGGCACGGAAAAGGTGCTGGAGACGGTCGTTAAGGTGGTGCCGCCGCCGACGGGCGATTCGAACGCGCCGTTGCGCGCCTTGGTGTTCGACTCGCACTATGATCCTTACAAAGGGGTTATTGCATATATTCGCGTGGTGGACGGCAAACTGACCGCCGATGTGCCATTGCAGTTGATGAACGAGGAACAGCGCGTCGAGGCGTTGGAGATCGGCATCTTTACCCCCAAGATGAAACCATTAAACGAACTCAGCGCGGGGCAGGTGGGATATGTGGCTACCGGACTGAAGGACGTGAGCGAATGTCCCGTCG
Organism: uncultured Anaerolineales bacterium; assembly: GCA_964606195.1. Classification (GTDB taxonomy): domain Bacteria; phylum Chloroflexota; class Anaerolineae; order CAZSIG01; family CAZSIG01; genus CAZSIG01. Next base: position 109 of record CAZSIG010000263.1, on the reverse strand, counting down.
GTGACACCTTGACCACCGTTGAAGCGGCTGCCGCGAAGCCGCTGGCGGGCTATCGCCCCGCGAAACCGATGGTCTTCGCGGGAGTTTACCCCGTGGATGGTAACGAATA
>CAZSIG010000262.1:1879-5898 GCA_964606195.1 uncultured Anaerolineales bacterium | reverse complement strand
TCATGCGCGTTCAACAGCTATCATTCGGAGCAAGAATAGCCTTAGTGTTCTTTGTGTCCTTGGTGGTTGAATAGTTATCATTTTAACCATCACTTACCATTTAATCACTACTGGTTAGTGGGCAAACACATAGGTTCGTCCCTACGTGAATGGAGGATTTCAGAATTGACTGCAAAGCAGAAACCTTATTTTATCGATGAAGAACACGCGCCGCGCCTAACGATAGGCGCGGGGCAGGAAATGACGATTCTCACAGGGCTACATGGCGAGAATTTGATGACAGCGCGCAGCAACATAACAACGATACCGATGCGAACTTTGCCTTATGAACAGTTGGGCATAGTGCAAGAGGGAAATCTCAAGTTACAGATCGGCTATGAGCAGCGCGTCTTGCGCGCGAGTGACGTTTACTACATTCCGGCGGATATGCCACACAGCGGGAAATGTGTTGACTGCGAGTTCGCGGTGGTGGTGGAGGTTTTCTTCCCCGTTCGCCGCGACCTCATCGAGAAGGCTAAAGATGAGCAGGAAAACAGCCAAGTGTGATATCTGTGGTAGAGAGATGGATGAGACCGATTTACGCACTTGCGATTACTGCGGGGCGCGGTATTGCTACTATTGTGGCAGTGACCGCTTCTTATGCGGCGATTCGCTATACGTGTGCATCAACTGCTGGAACGCCGAGCCGCCGGATGTATCGAGTGTGAGTATCTGGTATGAGAATAAGACTTTGGTCAAATCAAATGAGTAGTACTAGCGCGCCGCGAGATTCAGAAGAGGGGCTCTTTGGGAATTCGCAGGGGCAGCTTAACACGCGGTTTATTTTTGCCACTAATTACACGAATTGGCACAAATAAACAGAAAATTAGTAAGGACTTACACAACTTCGGGGTATTTTTTACCGCCGAGAGCGCAGAGAGCGCCAAGTTTGGATCAGATCTTTCTCTTCTGAAAAATATGAATTCAAATGACAGGTTATGACCGTGTATGCCAATAGTAAAACCAGTCCTTTCAGAAAGCTCCGCGTTTTCGGCGTGCTCGGCGGTTAATTGCTACGTAGTTTGCGTAAGCCCTATTAGTGAAAATTCGTGAAATTAGTGGCAGATTTTTCCTTGTGACCACGCGAAATTCAAAAGAACTTGAGCCAAAAATTAAGAGGGGGAGAGACTTTATGAAGTACCGACAAATGTTGATATTGCTGACGATCTTAGGGATACTTGGTTTGGGGTGTGGAGTGCCGGGATTGGTCGCGCAGGCACCCACCGCCATTCCTGTGCCGCCTACTAAGACACCTAAACCTACATTTACGCCTGTTCCTTCACCGACTAATACTATACCGCCGACCGCGACGCCCATACCGACTGACACGCCACCGCCGACCAATACGCCGAAACCAACCGATACTCTTGCGCCGACTGACACTCCCGCGCCACCGACCGATACCCCCGCGCCGCCGACCGATACGTCGGTGCCGCCGACCGCGACGAACGTTCCGCCCACCAAACCGCCGCCGCCGCCGACCGCGCCCCCCCCGCCGACTAACACCCCGATGCCCAAGGGACAGCACCTCGAGGGCGCGCACGGAGTATCTGGATTAGTTACGCCGCGTGACAAAACGACCTTCAGCGTGGGCGAGAAGGCATTTTTCGTCTACGAGGCGATCAATCATACCAAAGACCCGGTAAAATTCGAGCTGTTGGGGCTTAAAGCCAGCGACGGGCAATTCCAAACGAGTTGGGTCAATCCAGACGTGATTAGACCCGGCACGCCATTCAGCCATGATGATGGGATAACGTTCAACGCGCCCGGCACATACCAAGTGGTTTTAGCTATCTGTTATAAGAATTGTGATAAATCGGAAGAGGGATTAGCAGAGTGGGAAGAATATCCGCACGGCGCGGCGACTATCACAGTGAAGTAGAGAATAGGCGCGGGCGGCGTTGTCAAGTGAAAAGACCTCCTTCGGGAGGTCTTTTTAGTGGTCTATGGAAACAAGAATAGAACGCGAAATGGGCAAAATTATATAGATTGGGCTATTTTTAAGGAACGAGAATTAAATAACTTGCGCGTTTCTGCGGATAGGTTTTTTCACCTTATGGAGAAAAATGTCAATAATTGTCATACGCGTTCATTACTCCCTGAGTGTCTAAGTATTATGTCCGCACTATCTATGATGTCACCCTGAGCGCAGCGAAGGGTCTCGTTTGCCGCCAAAAGCGGTTACGCGGAGGTCTAAAGCCTGATATAGCCTAAAACGAGATGCTTCACTGCGTTCAGCATGACATTTGAGTCTTCCCTAAATCCATTTTATAGTGTGTACATAACAGTTAGACAGTAAGGGTTCATTACTACCTAAACGCACCCGTAAAGGGTGCGCCTACCGTAGCCGCAGGCTTGACGCCTGCGCTGACCGTGCCAAATGCCCAAGTTATTTACGCGCCATTCCTAAGCCGCTGTCTACTATCTACCGTTTACCGTCTACTCTCCCCCAACTTAGCCAATTCCCCCGCCATACCCAGCCACTCAAAAGTATCCCGCGCCTGTTGGAGCAATTCCTCTCCCTCCGCGCGGTCACCGCTCTTTATTTGATATTCTCCATAGCGCGCCAGGCTTCTCGCTATTTCTCCCTCTTCGCCCAGTTCTTGCAGCACTCGAATACTCTCCTCGAAATATTCGGCGGGGGCTTTGGTGATGGTAGACTGTGGCGTGGAACTGTAAATCTCGCCCAGTGAACGTAACGCCTTACCGCGCAGTTCGTTGGAGTTTATTTCCTGGGCGATCTTCAGGGCGCGTTCAGCGTGCTCTAAAGCTACAGCAACCTCTGATTGAGCGAGATGAGTCGCGACCATGCCTAGCAGTCCCCACGCTACACCTTCGCGGTCTCCGATGCGCTCACAAATCGCTAACGCGGCGCCATAGTGTTGCATCGCGGTCTCGTACTCGTCAAGGGCGAAGTAGACATCGCCCAGGTTGGTAAAGCTCATCGCCTCGCGAAATCTATCGCCCATTTCCTGGCTGATAGTCAGCGCCTCTTGTAAACTTGACCGCGCCTCAAGATATGCCCCTTGTTGATAGCGAATTTCGCCCAGATTGATGAGCGCGGTCGCTATGCCGTATTTATCGCCCATTTTTCGCTGGGACTCCAGCGATTTCTCATAATCCTGCGACGCGGCGGAATAGAAACCCTGATAACGATGCACTAATCCAATATTGTTGAGACATATCGCGATCATTCGCTGATCGTCCAGTTTTCTAAAAATACTGCGCGCCTTCTCAAAAGAGCGCAACGCGGCGGCGTTATCACCCTGCCGCCAGTACACCATGCCGACATTTACGAGACAATCCGCGATCTCCCATCGCTCATCGGTCATTTCCAGCAAAGACAAAGCCTGTTGGAAATAACTCAACGCTTCGTTATATAAACTTTTCTGAAAATTGACTCTCCCTAACCCCTTATAGGCGCGAATTCTAAGCCGGCGTACTTCGGGAGTGTCTGCCCGGTCCTCTCCATCTAGCTTATCCCATATCGCGGTCATGTCGGTCTTCTTTTCGCTCTCTCCCAACTTGTCGAAGACCGAAGTTATATCGACTTTCGCCCGCATCTCTCGCGAGCCGGGCAGCAGAGCTAGATCAGATAGCGCGTTCTGGTAGCATTCGCGCGCCTTTTGCCCTTCACCTCGCGGAATATACACTTCTCCCAGCGCCAAATTGATATTAACCCATTGCTTTAAGTCCACCTGATCGCGCGTAAACTGTCTTAACAGCACCGCTAACTGCCGCGTTCGCCCCTCGCGAGTTAGTTTACGCGCGTTACCGGCAATTAGATCGGCAGCCTTGTTGTACTCTTCCGCGTGCAGGAAATGGCGCGCCGCGCGCAGCATATCTAGCTCCTCTGTCTCGTAGTATATTCCCGCGCGGCGGTGGCGCGTTTGCCGCTCGTTGTGGCTTAGCAAGCTGTAATAAAAACTCTGTATCAAAGTGTTCTGACCATATTCCTTGCCCCACTCGCCATCGTGAGT
>CAZSIG010000262.1:0-1779 GCA_964606195.1 uncultured Anaerolineales bacterium | reverse complement strand
AACCGTCGCGTATCTGCCAAGCTCAAACCACCGAGCGGTGTTACGTCGGACAGATTTACAAATTGCGGCGCGGTCTGCGATACTAAGACAAAGACTGTTTCTGTATCATCGAACTGCCGAATAAACGCGCCCAGCATATCCGCCTCGTCCACATCGAGGAACTGCAAATCATCGAGGCAGAGCAAATAATTCTTGGCGCGCATCTCCTGTACCAGATACTCAAGTAGTAATTCGGTGGGGGGCTTTTGTATGCCTTGAAGCACGCGCCATAAGTTTTCCGCGCCATTCCAGTACAGAAACCCCGCCAATTTCCAAATTACCTCTTCGATGCCCTCGTTCTCGTTCTCGTTGAAAGAGTGCCAGAAGACGCTCTGCATCGCGCTGACTCGCTTAGCCAGCGCGGTAGCCAGCGCGGTTTTACCGATCCCCGGCATTCCGGTGATAATCGCCAGATTAGAGGTCTCTAACCGTTTCGCGAGGTGGGCTAACTCAGCTTCGCGTCCCACAAAACCGCGTATTTCGGGTGGAGGCGTCGGCTCAGGCGGTGGAGTAACTTCTTCTCTGGTCTTCTCCTCCACTTTGAACAACTGCCCATCCTTCGCCCGTAAGAATAACACCGGCGTGCCCCAATCGCGCATCTCCGCGCCGATTTCCATGAAGATGCCCTTGCGCGCTTCAGAAACCGCCGCGTCTACCGGATAACCCTGTGCCAGACTGCGGTAGAATTCGCGCGAGAAAATCAGGGCGGCGCGATCGGGCATGGGGTATTGCATGGCGACTACCGCGGAGAGTTTGCGTTGCAGAATGTGCGGAGCAAGGCCCGCCAGCGGTTTCGTCGTCGATGTGGTGCCGGTTTGACAGGCGTTCAGCACCACTAATCGCGTATCTTTGGTCCCCTGAAAGAACTCGCGAAAAATTTTATCTCCCACCAACCGCGCACTTCCATCTTCGTTTTCCAGGACTACGCATCCTTCGTCGCCGCGAAACTGCCCATGTCCGATGAAATGAAAAATGTGAGGGCTGAACTCGCGCATCATCTGATTGATCTCCGCGGTCATAGCGTGGTCTAGGAAACGCAGTTCTATTTGCCGCTGTTCGCTCCTTTCGTGCAGCGATTGCTGGATGATCTCCTTTTCCCGTTCTACATCCAAAGGAACCGCGCCTTTTGGATTGGAGATAACCACCAACACGCGCAGCGGGGGACTGACCACCGTGGCGCGCGCCGGCAGGCGCATCGGAATGTAACGCACCAGTGCGGTCTCTGAAGAGGTAGACAAAAAGGCATCTTCCGCCGCGTCGTACAGGTATTCCCAAGGCAGCGCGGCTAACTCCGGTGGGTCTATGCGCAGACGCACGCGTAGTCGTCTGTTCGCGCCTCTGACCAAGCTCAGGCTCGAACGAAAAAGAGTGCTGATGTCGTCCACGAATAGTTCTTCAAATAGATAAGCTCCCACTTCTTTCAAGAATTCCGCGTCGACGTCATCATCTTCGATAGCTAGAAGGACATCCTGAAGTTCCTCATTCGCGGGGTCGAGCAAACAGATGCCATTAGCTTCGCCAGCGGACGATTCGATGATGGTCAACGGATAACCATCGCGATTCGCGGTACCGACCAGTAGTTCAAAGGTTTCGTATTCTGGATATGTTGTAGAAGAATCGTTTGAATCTAGCATAGAGTTTCTCGAAAATAGTAGACTTGTTCCCAAATAAAATTTTGAACGGGTAAGTAATTATACAGGACGCGGATTCACGCGGATTTTCAGGATTTAAGCCATTTAT
>CAZSIG010000261.1:1974-5918 GCA_964606195.1 uncultured Anaerolineales bacterium | reverse complement strand
GGTTTGTTCCGCTTTGGCGCCGGCCTGCTCGAAGAGTTCGATGACCTGAGCGTTATTGCATAGCAGTCCTGGGTCTTCCAGCAGCTCGCGGGAAACGGCGTCCACCAGCCGTACTTGCTTCTCCGACAGACGTTCTTGCGGCTTTACTAACATTCCTTCACGTTGTTTTTGTACCATTATCTCCTCCTATAATGCTAACCACTGGCCGACCGTATCCGCAGCCGGCCCGGCGCCGAAGTGATCGGTGAAGATACGGAAGTAGTACAATTCTTCTTTGCTGCGGATCATCGGATACTGAGCTTGCGCGGTCTCTAGCTCCCCGTCGTCGATGCCCCGTTCAAAGTAGCCCGGCAGCAGCGCGGCCGATCCGGAGCCCTGCGAAAACTCTTGCTTGGTACGCTGCGTGATCGATTCGGGCAGCTCCTTCTCGAACGCTTTCCTGAAGATCCACTTTTCAACCTTTTGTCCGCTTTCTTCGTCCGGCTTGACCTTGTATTCCGGCGGGAGGGTCAGGGCGTAGTCCAGCAGTTTATCGGAGATGAGCGGGGCGACCACGCGGATGGAGTGCGACTGGTTCATGCGGTCTAGGCGCAGCGAAGCGTTGTTGTGTAAAAAATCCAGGCACTCGACCTGGTGCATCGCTAATTCTTCCGGCGGCACCTCTCGCATGTGCATATAGCCGCAGAAAATCTCGTCCCCACCCTCGCCGGAAAGCAGCACCTCTACCCCTTGTTGAGCCGCGTAGCCGGAAACGAGATAGTTGGAAACGGAGCTCCTGACCAACGACGGGTCGAACGATTCCAGGTGATAGATGACGTCGGGCAGGGCCGCCAACACCTCTTCCAGGCTGACGATGAGTTCGTGGTGATCGGTGTTGAACTGTGCGGCTACGGTGCGGGCGCTGTGAATATCCCCGCTTTCGCCCACGCCGATGGAAAAGGTGGGCAGGCGGGCCTCCGCGCCGAACTTATCCTGGTAACGGCTGTGCGCCATACAGGTGATGACACTGCTGTCCATCCCCCCACTGAGCAGCGCCGCCGTGGGGCGCCCGAAATCGACGTGGTCGTCAAAACTCTCCTGGATCAACGTGCGCACATCGTCCACCACCTCGTCCACGTCTTTGGCGAGCACTTCCGGGGCGGATTGGGGCAGCCGGGCAAATGGGCTAAACTCCCCCGCGCCGTCCATCGTGTGGCCGGGAGGAAACTCGGATACGTCGGCGGTGATGGCTACCAGGCTTTTCAGCTCGGAAGCCAGGTAGAGCGTTTCGTCCTTAGTCCCATAAAAAAGCGTCTTGATGCCCAGCAGGTCTCGGGCGGCGAGCAGCTCGTGCCCGTCCGATATAACGCAGGTGAGAATGGCGTCGCCCAGGTGCTCGAACATGTCCGCCCCGTACCGGTCGTACAGATGCAGCAGCACCTTTTCGGCGCTGACAGCCTCGTCGCTCATTCCGTGGTCTCGGGCTAACTTATCCAGGTCGCCAATCTGGCCGTCGAAGCAGACCCGCACTCCCTTCTGCTCGGAGCCGCTTACGGGAATCGCGGCATAGCTGCCGCCCGGCGCGAGATCGGCCTGAAGATAATTCTGGGCCATGATGACCTTGTCGGCTTCCCACACGCCCGAAAAATCCGGACCGCGGTGGGCGATCTTTTCAAACATCTTTTCTATATCCTGTTGCTCAGGTTGTCCATAACCTACTACAAAACCACTCATAAAAAATCTCTCCTTATAGCTAACTACTCTTGAACTGTGTCAACCTGGTCTGCACAGCCGGGGGCGCGACGAACACTTGGGGTACAAAAAGATCGCCAGCCGTGGACCCTTGGCCCACTCATATATGCTGGCGATCAGACTGCTTTTAGTCCGACCTTGGTCGGAGCAAATTAACTCACTCCCACGAACAACGCGCTCATCAACCCGAGGCTGACAGCCGTATTCCACAGTCATTGGGGTAGCATTTAATTGTTGGTATTACACTAACACAAAAGACGTGATTTGTCAAATGCATGATTATGCACACAATAGAGGAGAAAGCAAAAGGCCGCCGCCCATAAAGATCGGCCCCGGAAAACGCTGTTGGGCTCATGTTGCCACATCCACAATGTTTTGAACACTCTCTGAAATCGTGTAATCGCCCTGCCTGCCGCCCGATAACTCTTGCCCCCGTTGATCAGGCAAAACAACGGTGTAACCACGCTCCCCAAACAAAAACGCTAGGCGGACAAAATGGCGACAGTAACCCGCGGCGCCATGGTTGAAAATCACGACGGGAGCCTGGGGGGCAGAGAGTGGATATACGGCAATGTGAATATCGGCCTCGGTTGAGCGAATGTGATGTTCCGAGTATTTCCCTCTTGACGTGATACAAATGTTCTGTATAGCAATTAACCAGAGAATTTGATATGATGCAAAGTTTGAGGCATAATTGCCCCCCAAATTGGAGGCAATTATGCCTTCAGCAATCAAACCCCTATTGAACGAACGCGCCGCACAAGAAAACACCATCACCAAGGTGAAAGTGAGCGAGACGACAATTACGGTGAGGCTGATACCGACAATCACGCTGCCATATGAGCGCCCGGATTGTCAGGAAGCGGTGGCAGCTTCTTACCATGACCGGGCAACGGTAACGATACAAGGTTTGGGTATTCAGGGCAAAGCCTTGCGTTATCAGGTAACCACCGTCCGGTTAGGTTACCTCAATGATGCTGGAGAGTTCAAAACGTTCACCGCGCCAATTCCAGGGATTCGGGCTGCCTGGTTAGCGACGGATGAAGTGGTTGACAAGTTGTTGTACTTCCATGTGGACCGCAACCTATCACTGGCTGACAGCGTGCAACTGTTGCACGACGTATATGGCGTCCACACCAGCGTCTCCGCCGTGGCGCGCTGGAAAAAAGGAGCAGCCGCAGCCTTACCGGCAGTTGGACAACTCATCCAGATGTTGAACGAAAAACAGCCCATCACTGCGCTCCACCTGAATGAGTACAAAGCCACCGGCACCAAAAGTTGGGAACTGGCTACCCGGGATAGGGCTTTCTCAAAGTCGCGGGATTGTGGTATTATCCCTGACTATGCGCCTATAGGTGTCACTGCATTTAATCGTGGTTATTTGCACCACCGGAGGATGAGTTCCCGAGTGTGTTTAGAAGGTCGGTCGCGTTGCTTAGGGGGGGCAGCGCGGTGGGGGTACTCGGAACTCAAACAATTCCTGGGGGGGCAGATGTGATCGGTCAAGCCTGCCGCCAGAGCCGGAGTACGCGGCACCCAGCGATAGGCGCGCGCTCCGACAAATAATTTGATCCGCAGACTGTGATGAGCATCACAGAAGTTGTATAAACAACCTACCAGATACATGCTTGCTTCTAGGGTTTCAGCCTTTTGAACCAAGGTGCGCGTTTTACGCGCCAACGGGTTCAGCCGTTGGCGGAAGGTGGCGTTGAGACGCTCGATGAAGGCTGTATTGATGTCCCCTTGGTGCTGGGTGGCCTGAATCAAACGATCGATCATGCCTTGACTGCCTTGCACAATCCGCCGGGTGACCTTGAGGTGGGAGGCAGAGCGTTTCTTGACCACTTGAACCATGGCGATGTCCGGCCAGGAAATCAAGGGGGGGCGCCCGACCTGACCCGCCCGGCGCGGTAAGGGGGTGCGGAAGGAGCGCCGGAAGGCGGTCACGTAGCTAGCTAAGCCCTCCACTGCCAGCAATAACGGGCGACACAACGCCAGGCCGCGGATCTTATCCGTCAAAGCCTGGATCAGCTCGCGGTCGCGACGGGCGCTGATCACACCGCCCAACCATAAGCGGGGGGAGACCATCAGGGCCATAGCCATCCAGAAATGCCCCCCTGGTGCTTGGCTTTGATCTCATCGGCTTGCACCTGTTGCAAATCGAGGTGCGCTTGCTCCACTTGGTGGTGGTGAACGGCTTGACAGTGCTGCCC
>CAZSIG010000261.1:0-1874 GCA_964606195.1 uncultured Anaerolineales bacterium | reverse complement strand
CGCCCGGTGCGTTCGTCAAAGCCAAAAGCCTTGACAATGGCCTGGAGTGGACCGCCATAGGCCAACAAAGTGAGCACCAGCATCACTGTCGCCGGGCGCGTACGCAGGCGGTAGAAAATCGTCCCTTTAGTGGCCGCAAAGGGGTAACCACACACTGTACAGTAATAGCGGTGTTCCTTTTGACTATGCACACTGATATTTCCCTGTCCGGGTTGCCCCCGGGCGGAGCATTCGACATTGGGACAAAATACTTCTTGGGAATTCATGGGGTTTCCTCCGGGTTATTCAAAGACCAGAAGTATGCCCGCAAAACCCAGAGAAGGCAAGTCTTGGCGTCACCACGATTAAGTGTGGTGATACCGTGGGGCGCGGTAAAGCCAAGAAACTGGCCTTAGTCGCCGCGGCGCGGAAGATATTAGTGTCAGGCCTGATGATCTTCCGCCAGGAGCAAGTCTTTGACCCGCAGCGGGCTACGCCCCCGGACGCCGCGATCGCTCCAGCGATTTGACAAAAATGAGAGAACCTACTGTAAAGGGTGCGCCTGCGCTGACCGCGTCAAATGCCCAAGTTATTTACGCACCGTTCCATAATAAACTCCCCCGCGGTAATAGGGATCATCTCCGTGCCGTCTTTCCAAATAACGCGTCTTATCGCCAATTCCTCATGGTAATAAACCCCTGTCATTGATGCCAACCATTATTGCGCCAGGACGGTAATCAAGGCGACAATGATACTGGCGACTGCTTGAATGATCGCCGCGATGATGATGGGGTCCCATTGCCGCGCGGGCGCCAGTGGCTCTTTGGCGGTTGGTTCAGGTGATCTATGTGGTTCTTGAACCGCCGGCGCTGCTGTTGCCTGACGGCGGAGCGTGATAGCAGCGAACAGTACCCCATAGACCAGCGGCGCGCCGATGCCCGCAATCACCGCCGAGAGATCATTACCGACTCTCCATACTACGTCAGCCAGAATTCCGGTAAAGATAGAGATTACATACACGACGACTACCAAGGTGAGTTTTTGTAATACCTTTAGCCGGTGCCAAAATATGATGAGGAACATAGTCAGTATAGGCACCGGCCCACCCCAAGCCACTAATTTAATCGGCATTTATGGTTCTCCTTTCCCTTCATCACCAAACCAAAAGAGCAATGGCGTATAACCGCCACCGCGGCGCGGCGGCTCAGAACCGTCCCCTAATACTGCTTATGACGTTTTTCCACCAAGCGGGTCACCGGATCGCACTTGAAGCACTTTCTATTATGAACAGAGATAAGCCCCCCGCACCGAGTACACCGGTGCCGCGCGTACTGTTCCGCTATGAAGGCGGGGAGGCCCCGCTGCTGAATATAAGCCAAATTCTCCAACACACTCATCCCATAGTTTTTCCTATATCGAGCGTCCATCCGCTTGATCTGCTGACACGGATACTGGGCACACGCAAAGCAAAACGCGACATCTCCGCCGGCTGCATGGTTAAGGCCCGTACATTTTTCAAACAGGTAATGGCAAGGCTCCTGGCGGGACCGGCACCCGCGGCACTGGCTGCGGTTAATGTCATGGCGGAAAGCCAGGTACCGACTGCACAGAGCACAGTTCATGCCGCACGGCGCGATCAGGGCTGCGGAAATTGGATTTGTGTTCTTCATTATCATCCTTGTCTAACTATCACTACAACGAGACTTCGTAACCGCGGCACGTTAGAAATGTCATTCTGAGGAGCGCAGCGCCGAAGAATCTCGGTTTAGTAAGTAATAGTCCGCTGGAAAACGAGATTCTTCGTTCCCGGTGGTCGCTCAGAATGACATCCTAGTGCTAACTCGTTGTAGTACTATGATTACGGTCCAAACTCTCCGTGCTTGACAACGCGCCCT
>CAZSIG010000260.1:0-5946 GCA_964606195.1 uncultured Anaerolineales bacterium | reverse complement strand
AAGTCCTGTAGTTGATGGATTATGCAATGGTTGTAACCAACCACTGCCGCGCCCAATCGTGATACTCGCGCCAAGCTTCCCACACTGCCTCAACCCAACATCTAACGCGCGCGCGCCATGTTCCTCCGGAGTTGCCGCGCCATGCACAAAATGCCCAACGCGATTGAGCTACTACCCCCTAGCTGTGTAACCTCTATACGTTTCACGTTTTACGAACATTTTGCTTCTCTGCCCAGCGCGGTTCGCGCACCCACCAGTGCATCAAGACTAGTGTAACCAAACTTACGACTGCACAGAGGGCAAAGAGCGGGTTATAGGCGATGCCTGCGAGCCACGCGCCCAATAGCGGCGCGAGCGCGCTGACCAATCCGTTGATCGTGTTCGTCAGCCCGATGTAAGTGGGGCGTTTGTGCGGTTCGCAAAACTCCATAACCACTAAAATGCCTGAGACGATAGCCGCGCTGAGATGAACTCCTGAGAGGAAGAAAACCGCGTAGTATCCTGCTGCGAAGGGAGTTAGCCACGCTATGGCGAACATGGCGAGTGTAGCCAGCGCGCCAAGTTCCAGACAGAGCTTATGCCCGAAGCGGTCGGACAAAAATCCGAATCCCAGATTGCCCAGAGCCTGTCCCAACAACATCGCGGCGGTGTATAATCCCACGGTGCTGTTGGGGATCTCCCAGCGATGAATTGCTGCCACCGCGACGAAGCCCGCGCCCATGTAGCTGATGGAAAAGAGCGACCGCGCTACCAAAAAACGCCGAAAATTGTGATCTTGGCGAATGATAACGGGCAGATTAGCCCAGAACTCGCGCGCGCTCTGGCGCGGTCCAGTGAGCGGCTGTAATGGCTCGCGCGTCAGCGACAGAAACACCCAACTCAAAGTTATGCTGAGACCATAAATGGCGAAGATGTAGACGAAGTTAGTGGGAAAGGAAAATGTTTCCAGCAGCCACGAACTGAAGAATGCCCCGATGGTACCGGTGGCAGTGCCAGTGAACATGGATAATCCGAAGAACCGCCCGCGCCGATCCACCGGAAAGCACCGCGCGATGAGGTCTTGCCACGCCGGCGCAACCATTCCGCCGCCGAGTTCTTGCCAAGTGTACCCGATGAAGAATATGGTCAGCGCCAGCATGGGTGATCGCACCGCGACCAGTGCAGCGATCATCGGTATCCAGCGGGGAATGCGCTCGGTGAAGAACCCCAGATTAACTATAGCTGCTTTCTTGCTTGGCAGTTGTTCTATCGCGTTGGCGGACAGCAGTTGGGGCATGAGCCAGCCACCCTGTGCCAGAACCGCGACGAGACCGATAGCCAGCGTGCTGTCGGTTAGTTTGCTGATGAAGAGCGGAACGATGGTACTGGAGGAGGCGAAGCTGATGCCGAACCAGAACCAGGTGCTGTCGATTAGGTTGACCGCGAAGTTCCAGCGGTAGTTTTGTTCTACCTCCGCTGCGACCTGTTCATCGCTGCGCGGTGGAACGGGGCGATCTAATTGTAATAGCCCGCGCCAGGCGAGCCGAAATAGATTGTTAGATTGGTTCATTATTTCACTTCGTGAAACGTGAGGTGTAAAACGTGCTCTCTCACTATCCTAATTCGCGGTATCGTATCACATAACTTCAGGAGGAGCAAAAGTAACGCGGGGGTAGAGATGCAGAATTTACGCAAACCATGTGGTAATTAACCGCGCCGTGCTCCTAGCCCTCGTCCACGAGGGCGGCATATCTAGCCCTAACGCCTCCGTGGACGGGGGCTTAGAGCAACGCGATGCGTTTATCAAATTCAACTGAACCAGTCTCTGCTATACAAATAGAAAATTATTCCCCGTACTCTGTGGTAAAAATACACTGAAGTTGCGTGATTTCTAATCGTAAATCTTTGTACTAACTTTTGCGCCGCGCCTTGTTTTGTAGTACAATTTAGAAATCATAGTCGTGTTTCTATTAGGCTCGTTTCCAAATAAGATTTTGGACGGGAAAGTAATTATATGGGACGCGGATTAACGCGGATTTTCAAGATTTAAGCTCTTTATTCGCGCCAATTCGCGCCAATCCGCGTCCTATTTTCTGCCCAGTTTATTAGGGAACAACTCTATCGAACAATATAATGTTATCAAATTTTTGTTTTTAGTTCGTAAGAAAGGGGGATGTCATGTTCTCGTTAGAAGGTAAAATCGCTTTGGTAACGGGGGGCGGACGTAATATCGGGCGGCAGATTTGTCTGGCATTGGCGGAGGCGGGCGCGTCGCTCGCAATCGTGGATGTGCTGAGCACCAGCGCGGAGAATACCGTCGAGAAATCTCGCGCCTTCGGCGTGGAGTGTCAAGCGTTCGAGACCGATGTGACAAATGTAGAACAAGTGAAGACTTTGGTTGAGGAAGTTGAAATGGATATGCGCGGGAGAGTTGGCATCCTCGTCAACAACGCGGCGTCGCTGAAAGAGGAAGCCGCACTGGAGGAGACCAGCGATGAGAAGTGGCAGGAGGATTTGAACGTCAATCTGACCGGCGCGTACAATATGATTAAAGCGTTCTTCCCGCGTATGAAGGAACTTGGGTGGGGACGCATCATCAATATCACCGGTTTTTCTGGTTTGGTAGGTCACGCGAAATACGCGGGGCACGCGGCGAGCAAAGCGGGGCTGCTCGGTTTGACGCTGAACGCGGCGATAGAGGGGGGACCGCACGACATCACCGCCAACTGTATCGCGCCGGGGGTCATCGGCACGAAGCATTACTACTTGCTCGATGAAGAAGAACGCCACGCGATGGAGAGCCAGACGGTGATAGGACATGCCGGGCAAGAGCGCGACATCGCCACCGCGGTTGTCTTCCTCGCGTCAGAGGAGGCGAAATATATCACCGGGGTTACACTGCCGGTCACGGGGGGAATGGGGCTTTTTCGCTACTAATGAATGAAAGTAATCGGGGAGAGTTAGAACGGCTAATAGCGCGAATTGTGGATATTGCGCAGCCTCTTTATGTATATCTATTCGGTTCGCGAGCTAGGGGTGAGGCACAGGGCAATAGCGACTATGATTTTCTGATAGTCGAAGATCGCCCTGTACATACGCGGCGCGAGAGTGCGCGAATTCGGCGCCATCTACGCGGTTTTTCGGTGCCGATTGATATTCTGGTAGCGCGATTAGAACAGTTCGAGCGATATAAAAATCAGCCGGGGCTGATATACCACAAAGTTTTAGACGAAGGGACGTTGTGTTATGCTAGAGAATGAGGAGCAGCCCATTGTTTACCATCCAAAAGCATGGTTACGGAGGGCGCGTAGTGATTTGGCATTAGCACGACACGCGATACAGGCGGAAGATGTATTGCCAGAGGACGCCGCGTATCATGTACAACAATGCGCTGAAAAAGCCTTGAAAGCCGCGCTTCTGCAACAAGCAGGACAGTTCCCGTTCGTTCATGATTTGGATTTCCTGATTGAGCAACTTGAGGATAGCGAAGTCATCGTGCCTGCAGTGGTACAACGTGCAGGTGAACTAACTCAGTACGCGGTCCAAACTCGCTACCCCGGTGACTGGGAGCCAGTAAGTGTTGAGGAAGTACAAGAGAAAATAGAATTGGCAGCCCAAATTTTGGGTTGGGTTAGTCAATTTGTACAGGATGTGCCGCTATTGACTAATCATAGTGAATTATGAATAAAGACGAATTGTAAACTTACACATGAAAAACATCTGGATAAACGAAGGGAAGAAACCAGGTTTTAGGACAAAAACCTGGTTTCTAACTATAATACCAATTTTAATAGTGAGCATCATCACCGCGTGCGCGCCGTCGCCGACGGAAACGCCAAAGGCTGCCGCGCCGCCAACAACTGAGAGTACAGTTACAAAAGTCGCGATAGCCACTGCTAGAGCCACACCTGCCTCAAAATCTCCTACCGTCCATATCGATGCCCCATCTGAAACCGCGACGGTGCAACGGGCAACCACCATACCGCGTGCCACAGCCACCCTCACGCCGACGGAGACACCTTCACTTTCACCTACACCTACTCGGACTATGACCGCGTCCGCGACACCGACCGCGACGCCGCAGCTTTCGGCGCGGTGGCAAAAGGCGCGGGAATTCACGCGCATCGGGAAATATGCCGAAGCGATTGCCGAGTATGAGCGAATTTTGCAGGAGGAAGAGAACGCGACCGCGTGGCTGCGAATAGGCGAGTTACAGTTGGAGGAGGAGAACCACGCGGCGGCGATTGTCAGTCTGCAGAACTTCATCACCGCCCCCGACGCGGAGGCATATCCGCAGGCGCTGTTCATGTTGGCTACGGCGCATCATAGTTTGGGACAATTTGAACAAGCACTTGAATATTATCAACTTTACATCGCGCAGCGAGACGTTATCGCGGACTACGCCTATGAGTACATCGGTGATATTCAGATGCTATTGGAAAATTATGACGCGGCGGTCGAAGCCTATACTCAGGTGCTACAAAGTGATATAACCGGCGCGCGGCAGGTGTACATTCGAGAACAAATAGCCAGAATTTATCGATTACAAGAGGAGTACGAAGCCGCGCTGGCGCAGTATCAAAGTATATTGGATGTGGCGAAGATACATTTCTATCGCTCTAAAATCGAGTACGAAATCGCCCAAACACATCTGGAAGCGGGTGATAGTGACAAAGCATACGAACGAATGAAAATCTTGGTGTACGATTATCCGGAGTCGGGCGAGGCGTATCAATCGCTGATTACACTACTCGACGCGGAAATCGCGGTCGATGAATATCAACGCGGTTTGGTGGACTATTACAACGATGCCTACGAACCCGCGATTCGCGCCTTCTACCGCCATATCAACGCCAACATGGAGACGCACAACGGCAATCCGCATTACTACGCGGCTCTGGCGTATCAAGGTTTAGGCGATTACGATTCCGCCATTAGGGAATTGACGGTGTTGATTGAGACACACCCCGAAGACGCGCGCACGAGCGAGGCATGGCTGGAACTGGGGCGTTCGTGGGTGCGTTTGGGAGATTATGCACAAGCCGCGTTGGTCTACGATCAGTTCACACGCGCCAATCCCCAAGACGCGCTGGCGGATGATATGCTCTGGAAACAGGCGGAGTGGAACTATGAGCAGGGGGAGTACGAAAACGCGGCGCAGATTTACCGCCGCTTGCAGGAGAGCTATCCCGAAAGCGATTACGCGGCGCGAGCGTTTTTCCAACGCGGTTTGTGTCACTATCTACTGGAAGATTACGCCGAAGCAGCGGACGCCTTCGAGGGCTTGCAACTCCGCTACCCGCGCACCGATTTTGCGGAAAAGGCGCGGTTCTGGCGCGCCAAGTCGTTGATGATGGCGAGCGAGATTGAGGAGGCGCGTGCTGTTTTGGAGGAAGTGGCTACTGCGGGGTATTGGGATTATTACGTGTGGCGCGGGCGCGAGATGCTGGCGGAGATGGAGGGTGAAGCCGCGTCGCTAGTTATGACCGGCGCGATGACAGTGCCCTTGACGACCGCGCAGCTTACCGCTGAGGAGCGCGCGGAGATGGCGGAGTGGTTGCGTTCGTGGTTGAGCAACGCGCCCGACGGCGAATTACACAATTTGAGCGCGGCGATTGTGAATAACGCTCACTATCAGCGCGGTTTGGAGTTGTGGCAAGTGGGATTGCGCAAAGAGGCACAAGAGGAGTTCGCGGCGTTGCGTGAAGTGTACAGAGACAACCCGCTGGCTATCTACCAACTAGCGACCTTCTTTCGCGAGATGGGGATAAATCATCATTCCCTCGTATGTGCCGAGCGGCTGCTGGACTTATCGCCCGCCGAGAATATGGATGACGAAAACCTACCCGCGCCGCTGCGCGAGTGGTTATTCCCCGCGTTTTTCGCCGATTTGATTACGACGGAGGCGCAACAGCAAGAGTTGGATCCGCTGCTGTTTCTCGCACTGGTGCGGCAGGAGAGCCAGTT
>CAZSIG010000259.1:0-5960 GCA_964606195.1 uncultured Anaerolineales bacterium | reverse complement strand
TTACACCCGCTCGAACGGATCAAACAGCTTCTTATACTCCTCCAGCGCGAAGCGGTCGGTCATGCCCGCGATGTAATCGCACACCACGCGATGCAAATCTCTATGTTCTAGCAGCTCCTGCGTCGCGGGGGGCAACTGTTCCGGACAGCTCACGTAAGCCGCGAATAACTCCTCGATGATGCGCCGCGCCTTGACCGCCATCCGTATCACGCGGTAGTGCCGATAGAGCCGCGCCATCAAGAAATCTTTCAGTTCGCGGTTTTTTCGCGACATCTCAGCGGAGAAGATGACGAGATTATCTCTCAAATTGTGAACCTCCTCCGCCGAATTCACACTAAAATCCTCGATGCGCTGCGCGGTCGTCTGTAGCACATCGGATACCTCTTTGTTGATGAGCCGCCGAATCAGGCGGTGCCGTATCTTCTCCGAGAAAGGCTCAGAAATCTCGGCGCGCAGTTCGCGCCAAAGTTCTACTTCATCTAGTTCTTCAGGACGAATCAATCCCGCGCGCAGTCCGTCATCTAAATCGTGAGTGTTGTACGCGATTTCGTCCGCCGCGTTGATAAGCTGTCCCTCTAACGTCGCGGCGCGCGCCGGCTCGAACGCGGCGAAGCGCTCGTCAAGTTCGTCCCCCATATCATATTCGCTCGCGTGTTTGATCATCCCCTCGCGCGCCTCCCAAGTCAGGTTCAAGCCGGGGAAATCGACGTAGCGAGATTCTAGTTTTTGCACGATACGCAAACCTTGGTGGTTGTGATCGAAGCCACCGCGATCACTCATTAGATCGTTCAGGGCATGTTCGCCCGCGTGTCCAAATGGTGTGTGTCCCATGTCGTGCGCCATAGCAATCGCTTCGACCAAATCTTCGTTGCACCGCAGCGCCCGCGCCAGCGTCCGCCCGATTTGCGCCACCTCGATGGTATGCGTGAGCCGCGTGCGGTAGTAATCGCCCTCGTAGACGATGAACACCTGCGTTTTGTACTCTAAGCGGCGAAACGCGGTAGTGTGAATGACGCGGTCGCGGTCGCGCTGAAAGGCTGTGCGGTAGGGGTGTTCATCTTCGGGGTAATCGCGCCCGCGCGAATCCCTGCTTTTCATCGCGTAGGGGGCTAAAATCTCTTCCTCCATCTGTTCCAAATTCGCTCTATCCGCTTTCATTTCGTCATTCTCCTCTCGCGCCTCAACGCGGCGCGCCTCTTTACTAGGTTAGCCAATTCTCCACGCGTAAATCTGATACATCTAACCAGTTGATCCGTCAATCTCTACCATAAACTAAGTGGCATGATGTTAGCGCATCATGCCACTCTAGTGCCGCTGCTGATAAAAATGTGTCTTGTCAGAGTACCCCCGGGGTGACTCGAACACCCGCAAACCTACCTCCGCAGGGTAGTGCTCTATCCGCTGAGCTACGGGGGCTTAATATCTAACACCTCAATTATAGCACAGTCGGCAGATGGTGTCAAATTTCAAGAGTTTCTTTTTCTTCATTGATAACAAAACCTCACGCGGTAAGTGATGAGGCAAATTTACCACTTCACCTTTTCCGCGCTACGTGTTCGCGTTCGATGATGCTCATTAATAATCTAGGACTTACGCAACTTCGGTGTATTTTTACCGCTGAGCACGTCCCCATGCGGGGATAAACTAAGAGCGCAGAGTTTTCTACATCACTTTGACCACCTAAAAATATGACTTTTAATGAGTGTGTATGAACGCGTATGCGGGATGCAAAACAAGACTTTGGGCAAAGCTCCGCGTTCGTCGTTTATCCCCGTACGGGGACGCTCTTTGCGGTCAATTACTACATGGTTTGCGTAAGCCCTATAATCAATATTGGCAACGCGAAAATATTCCCAATCTGTTTGACAAAATTTATGACCTGTGTTATCGTGTTCATTAGTTCCGTTCTGACGGACATGTATGGAAATATCTCGTAAAAACCGCGTAGGTTCGGAGTGAACAAAAATGCGCAAGTGCCATCGAACTTTAATTATATTTCTAAACATTATCATCCTGACTACCCTATTACCGCGCAGTGCGGTTGCCCAAAATAGTGCGTTAATAGAGGCGACGTTACAAAATATGTCCGTTGATGATAAGGTTGGACAACTTTTTCTAATCACATTTGGCGGGGATTTCGTGGGAGCAAACTCGGAAGTCGCGGAGATGATTCAGGAATATCGCGTCGGTGGAGTAGTGTTGCAAGAGAGCAACGGCAATTTCAACAATGATGGTAACACCCCGCTACAGATTGCCCTCAAGACTAACGCTTTGCAGACACTAGCTTTTTCCGAGAATCCTACAGAAACTAGCAGGCTTAATTTGCCACTCTTCATCGCGGTTTATCATGAAGGTGATGGTTGTCCTTACACAAGTATCCGCAACGGGATGACCACCATACCCTCACAAATGGCTATTGGAGCCACATGGGAAGAACAAAACGCGGTTAAAGTAGGCGAAGTGGTTGGATACGAGTTAAGCATGATCGGGATTAACATGCTGCTGGGACCTTCACTAGATGTGCTGGATAAACCGCGTTCCGGAGCGCGCGGCGATCTAGGTATTCGCGCCTTCGGGGGCGCGCCTGAATGGGTCGGGCGATTAGGTAGCGCGTATATTCGCGGAGTTCATTGGGGAAGCAAAGGGAAAGTTCTCACTGTCTCCAAACATTTCCCCGGACAAGGCAGCAGCGATCGCAGCGCGAATGAGGAAATCGCCAATGTGGAGAAATCCTTATCGGAGTTGCGTCAGGTAGAATTAGTCCCTTTCACCAAAGTGGTGCAAGGTAAAGATTCTTATGAAGTCACCGACGCGCTGATGACTTCGCACGTTCGTTATCGCGGTTTGCAAGGTGAGATACAACAACTTACCAACCCCATCAGTTTCGATGTTGTTGGCATGAACACACTGTTCTCAGAATCTGAATTTGCCGAGTGGCGCGCACAAGGGGGGCTGTTAGTGAGCTATTCTCTAGGAGTGCCCGCGGTACGCAAATACTATGATCCTGAACTGAATACATTTCCTCATAAACGGATTGCTAGAGAAGCTCTCATGGCTGGAAACGATGTCCTGTTCATCTCCCAGTTTGGATTGAGCGGCAGTTGGGAAGAACAGATGCAAAATTTGCGCGAGACGATACTATATTTTCGCGACCTTTACAACAGCGACAATGATTTCCGCCTGCGTGTGGATGACGCGGTAAAGCGTATCCTGCAAGCAAAACTGCATCTCTCGCCCAACCTAGAACTTTCAGATGTCTCTGTCGACGCGGAGGCTGCGGCATCAGGCGTGGGACGCGCCGATTCCGAGATGTACCAGATCATTCGTGAATCGGTAACCTCGATTCATCCCCGTGCCTCAGAACTGAAGAACCGCTTACCAAGCCCGCCACAAGTGGACGAGGACATTGTAATATTTGTGGACAGTCGTCCCATCTCCAACTGCGAATCTCTGGGGGTTAACTCTTTGCAAGATGCCATGATTGAATGGTATGGGCCGGAGGCAACAGGACAAATCGCGCCGGAAAGGATCCGTAGTTTCTCTTTCGAAAAACTGACCGGCTTTATAGATGGCAATATAGAACCTACAGAGGCTGACTATATTGAATACACCATCAACGAAGCCGAATGGATCATTTTCGCGATGCTGGATTTGAACCCTGACGACTATCCCGCGTCTATGGCGGTCAAAAGATTTCTGGCAGACTACGCCGCGACCATTCTGGACAAGAAGGTAATTGGAATCGCTTATAACGTACCTTATAACTTAGATACCACAGAAATAAGCAAGCTTAGCGCGTATTTTGGCGTTTATGGAAAAACCGCGCCGTGTATAGAAGCCTCTATTCGCGCGCTGTTCGGCGATTTCTTGCCTGCTGGTGCTTCCCCTGTTACTATATCGGGGTTGTACGATTTACCTACCCAATTAGAGCCTGATCCCACCCAAGCTATAGAGATTTTCTGGGATAACCCGCGCGATTATGTGCTTGTCGGCGAATCGATACGAGTTCACAGCAGTGTTATATATGATAAGAATGGGCATCCGGTGCCCGATGGCACCTTGATATTGTTTAACCTGAGATATACTGGAGAGGAACCATATCCCGCGCAAGCGGCGTTGACAAGTGATGGCGTAGTGCACGCGACCTTTCTCCTAGAACGTCCCGGGCAAGTGGAGTTGGGTATTACCCGCAGCCAGGACGCGGTCGAGGGCAATAAAGTGGTTGTAACCGTTTTACAGCCAACGCCAACGCCAACAGAAACGCCGAGTCCTACTGGAATGCCGAGTCCTACTCCAACTTCTACCCCTTCTGCTACATCAACACCGCTACCTACGCATACACCTACGGATACCCCGACCACCACGCCCACCGCGTCGCCGACGGCAACCTCTACGCCATCTCCAACCGCGACCGCGACACCGACAGATACCCCGCTGCCAACCGCTACTTCTACACCGACCGCAACTCCCGAATGGGTGGGGATATTAAACCGCGGTGACACAGACCAGAACGATTTCTTATTAACGTTAGCTGGTATAGCGACGGCTGGTATCTTTCTTTATACATTAGACGCTCGTGCCCGCCGCGTGCCAGAAGCTGCGCTGCGTTTGATTTTATCTTGCTTAGTATGGGGATTATTAGGTTATCTGGGGTACGCGATCGGGATACTGAGATTAAATTACATCTTGGGAGATACATTACCTCCCAATCTGCCGTGGTGGTGGGAAACCGCGACCATCGGTTTTGTCTGTGGATTTGTGCCAATATTATCAATACTATGGCGGACAGTACGACAGAGCACGGTCAATCAGCCCAAGCAGCTTGATAGGTGATGAGGAATTTATCCTTATGAGTATTGACTCAAACGCTACTCTATGTTATCATTTGGGGAAAGTGTCAAATTTGACGCGCGTTAACGAAGAGGAGGTGTAATCATGGTATCACTCGGTTTCTTAGAACAAGTAGACATCTTTTATCAACTAAACAACGAGCAATTACAAAAGATCGCGAATATATGTCAAGAGAAAACTTTTGACGTAGGGACCGTTATTTTCGAAGATAATAGTGTCAGTGACGAAATGTACATCATCGCCAATGGCGCGGTGGCTATACAGGTTAATCCGGAAGTGCTGGGGATGGAATCTTCCGGAGATGTCGCTTCGCACACTGTCAGTACACTACGCCGCGGGCAAACATTTGGAGAAGTAGCATTGGTGGATGAAGGGGTACGCTCCGCCTCAGCCAAGTGTTTAGTGGAGGGAACTAAACTATTGGTGATTAAACGAAAAGACCTGATTGATCTAAGTGAAGATGATTTTCGGTTGGGGTATATACTTATGCGTAACGTAGCCGCGGACTTGGCTTTCAAGGTACGCGGGGCAGATTTGATGGTACGCGAACACCTTTTATGGAAACCGCGCCGGTAATAACGGAAATAGCACATTCAGCTAAAAAGACCTGGTTTTTCTCTTCTGAGAAATACAAACCAGGTCTTTGTGCTAATCTAAAACTAACTTGACTTTGAACCGCCCATCTTCGGTCGCGGGGGCGTTAGCCAACGTCTCTTCACGCGACATAGAAGGACATGTTTCATCGTCGCGTAAGACATTACGCAAAGGCAACACCGTCGCGGTGGGAGAAATCTCGTTGGTATCTACTTCTTGCAACATCTGGGCATAAGTAAGAATCTCCGAAAGTTGCTCTCTAAAGATGTCTTTCTCCTCTTCGGTCAGTCGTAGCTTAGCTAATTCTGCTATGTGCGAGACCTCTTCATAAGTTAATTTATTCATTGCAATAAATAATCCTCCATGCTGTTAATCCGCAGTATAGCATAAATGATGATGTCTATGCAAGCCAGAAAATAGTTAACCATCGCGTTGGATTTTACCACTTTCTCAAAATCTAGGTAGGACCCATGCGCGGGGGCACACCACCAATGAATGAAAATCATCGCGGCGCG
>CAZSIG010000258.1:0-6001 GCA_964606195.1 uncultured Anaerolineales bacterium | reverse complement strand
TCAAACCTGGGTGTTGATCCTACATGATTTTATCGCCGGGCGGCCTACCAGCGAGATCGCGACCGAACTCGAACTAGATTATGGGCCCCTTTTGAACTGGCGCCATACCATCCAAGAGGTGGCCTTCACCAAACGGCTGACCGCTGAATTGTCCGCTGAACACGGTGAAGCCGCCGAAACCTACGTCAATGCTGGCCAACCGGGGGCGGAAAAGGATAATGAAGACGCTGATTCCCCCCGACAACGAGCCAACTAGGCGCGGGGCCGCGGTACCGCCGTCAATGATCGCCCGCCGATCGTGGGGGGCGTAGGCCGGGAAACAGCCGCACTGCGCCTGGATGTGATCCCCGCGGCGACGGCGAATACGTTGTACCCCTTTGTCACAAAGACCACCGCGGAAGATATCCCTTTGTATACCGATAGCCATCCAGCCTACCAGGCAATTGCAGACCCCGCGCGCCCCCATTTGACGGTCAAACACCGTGCGCACGAATTTGCCCGGGATGCCGATGGTGACGGGATCAACGAGGTTCACGACAACACCATCGCAGGCATCTGGCCCGGGTTGCAGAACTTTCTCCGCCCATTTCGGGGGCTACACCAGAAATTCCGCGCTCAATACATCGCTATGTTTGAATGGTTGTACAATCTTGAACAAGTAACCGCCAAGTTCCTCCGTATGTTGCTTGTACCTGACTTCACTTATTTACCAACATGAGCCAAAAAGTAAAACATATACCGTTGAAGAAGTACGGAGTAAATACCCCAAAGCCTATGCAAGATGGACATCAAAGGAGGATGAACAATTGAAAACGCAGTACAGTGAGGGGGCTGATATTGAGAAATTAGCAAAACACTTTCGAAGGAAACCAAGTGCTATAAAGTCTAGGCTTACAAAGTTGGGAATACTCACAAGTTAGGAGACCGATAACTAAATGATCTTGAAAGAGAAGTTCGCGGAGATATTTCAGGTTCCACCCGCGATGCAGCCGCATATAGACTTGCTGGTCGAAGAAGGCGAAATGGAATTGGTCGTACGGTTGAGCGAGCGCGAGATGACCGCGTCGGAGATAGCCGAACATCTAGGTATGACGCAGGAGGAAACCGCGCGGTTTCTAGAGAACGCATACTACCGCGAGATAGTGAATCGAGAGACAAAAGACGGGGTGACGACCTACTCTCCTGCCACATTCTATCAGCGGATGAATGTCGTGGCGATGTTCGAGAACTGGGGAGATGTGCCCGCCGAGGCGCGCGAGGCAGCGATAGAATGGCAACTACGCGAGTTCGTGGACAAATGGTTGCCAGTAGTCGAGGAGATGCGCGCAGACCCAAATGCTTATTACAAAATTCCCAATAGGGATGTGCTGTTACTAGAAGAAGCTTTGGAGCAGGTAGAGGCGGCTGACGAGCATGTGATAGCGCCCTGCGACTGTCGCGCCATCGTGATGGCTTGCGACCGCCCGCTCGATGTGTGCATTCGGTTGGACGAAGGGGCGCGGCTCACGCAGGAGCGCGGGCAAGGGCGCCGCGTTACCAAAGAAGAATGTAAGGCGATTGTGATCGACGCGGACCGAGCAGGGCTGATGCACACCGGCTTGCGCGATTGGCAAGGGCGCGAGCTGTTCGGCTTCTGCAATTGCTGCGCTTGTGACTGCTATCCGTTTCGCGCCGCGAAAATGCTGGACATGGAGAGACAATGGCCAAGAAGCCACTACGTCGCGCGGCGAGATTTGGACAAGTGTATTCACTGCGGGATCTGTATCAAACGCTGTTATTTCGACGCGTTCTATCGCGATGGTTCTAAAATCGAGGTCGGCGAAAAGATGAGAAAAGCAGTGAAATTCGACGCGGAGAGTTGTTGGGGCTGTGGCATCTGCGCTACCGCTTGCCCCGAAGAGGCTATCGAGATGATATCACTGGCTTCGGAGGAATGAAGCAGCTATGCACGAGATGCCAGTGACGCAGGCGATGTTGAATATGGCACTGGAGCACGCGGCGGGGCAACGCATCACCGATATCTACCTACGCGTGGGAAAGATGTCCGCGATTGTGCCGGAATCAGTCGAACTATATTTTGACTATCTGAGCAAGGATACTCCGGCGGAAGGTGCGAAACTGCACTTCGAAATCGCGCCGATGGAGATGACCTGTCAGGATTGCGGACGACAACTCGATCTACGCGATTGGAACGATGACGCGCCGCCGCTGATTATGCAAAAAGCGTTCGCGCGCGGTTGTGAATGCGGCAGCAAAAATCTGCGCGTCACTGGCGGAATGAGTTTCGACATGGTAAGTTTGGAAACCGATTCTTGCCACTAATTTCAAAAATAATATTGGACGCTGATTTTTTTCTATAGGCAATCAGCTTAACAGATGAGAGGTGCGGTTATGGAAAATAAACTGATCAGAATTTTGCTGGTGGAGAGTAACAGGCGCGATGTGCGGTTGCTGCGGGAATTGCTCTCCGATATGGATACTGATAACCCGCTCGTGCCGGTGTTTGAGATAGAATGGGCAGAGCGACTTTCGACCGCGCTGAAAAGCGTAAGCGCCATCGATATTGACGTGGTGCTATGCAGTATGATGTTGACGGGCGATTGGGGACTTAACACTTTTCTGAATATTCGCGCCCGAGCGCCGCACCTGCCGATAGTGATACTCAGTGACTTAGCCAATGAAAACATCGCGATTCAAGCCGTGCAGCAGGGAGCACAGGATTATCTGATCAAGGAGAGACTGAATGGCGAACTGCTAATACGGTCACTGCGCTATGCTATCGAGCGCAAACGCGTGCAGAATGAGCGGCAACATCACGCCCGCGAATTGATGCTGTTCAATTCATTTGTGGAGAATCTAACCACTAAACTCAAATGGAATCAGGTTCTACAACTAACGGTGGAAACCGCGCCGCTGCTATTCCCGAAGGCGAGTGGAGTGACTATTCAACTGCTTGAGGAAGAAACTGAAAATCTGGTAACGCAGGCGGACTCATACGGCATAGCTACAGACAGACTACGCCGATTGATCTTCGCGCCTGGAGAGGGGATCGCGGGACTAGCGGTCAAGGAACGCCGCGTCATAAACGTCGCGGATGTGCTAAGCGATTCCCGCTTCGTCGCGGGGCCGGTTAATCCTCCCTATCGCGCCTTGATGGCTGCGCCGTTCACGTTCGAGGGCAAAGTACAAGGTACATTATCATTGGAGAGCACTATTCCCCACGCGTTCAGCAAAGAGGATGAATTACT
Organism: uncultured Anaerolineales bacterium; assembly: GCA_964606195.1. Lineage (GTDB taxonomy): Bacteria > Chloroflexota > Anaerolineae > CAZSIG01 > CAZSIG01 > CAZSIG01. The sequence continues at coordinate 2,753 of CAZSIG010000258.1, read as the reverse complement.
CGTACAATTGTTCGCCAGACACGCCGCCATCGCGCTCTCCGCAGCCGCGGGTGATGATTGAATGTAGCCGTGAGCCTTAGCCCTTTGAGCGCGAATGACGCAGGCGTAAGGCTCGCGATTATTTTGAGAAAGTAATCACAAATAATTATGGAGGAGATATAAGGTATGGATGTAACACGCGAAAAAGCTTGGGAATTATTGAACGAGTACACCAAGAGCGAAAATCTGGTCAAACATGGATTGGCAGTAGAAGCCGCGATGCGTGCCTACGCGCGGCGTTTCGGTGAAGATGAGGAAAAATGGGGAGTTGTGGGATTGATTCACGACTTCGATTACGAGAAGTATCCCACCGCGGAAGACCACCCTTTCAAAGGCGCGGAGATTATGCGCGAGCGCGACTGGCCCGAAGAAATCATCGACGCGATGTTGTCACACGCCAATTACAGCGGCATCCCCCGCGATACCAAACTGAAACAAGCTCTCGCTGCCGTGGATGAGTTGACCGGCTTGATAATCGCCGTCGCGCTCGTGCGCCCATCCAAAAGCATCATGGACGTTAAGGTCAAGAGCGTGAAGAAGAAATGGAAAGATAAATCGTTCGCGGCAGGCGCCAATCGCACCGACATCGAGGAGGGCGCGAAATTGCTGGAAATAGATCTATGGGCACATGTCGGTATTGTGTTAGAGGCGATGAAAGGTATCGCGGCGGATTTGGGATTGGAGGGACAGCAGGCAAGTTAGGATGGCTAATTGAGAGTTCGCAAGGTCAACTTAGCCTCCCAGCTTATTTCTTGCCACTAATTTCACGAATTTTCACTAATTCTTTGCTTCTTTGTGCTAATTAGTGCAATTCGCGGCGGATTAACTGTTCGGAGGGGGGTATCGAACAAGAAAGGGGCGCAACACGTTGCGCCCCTTGTTTAATCCCATTATCCCATTCCCTCCAGATGGCAAGTCCCGTTCATCAATATCAATTTGAACATTCCGTCCGCGTACTCGAAGATATTGATGCCCCCATTATCCTGATGTATCTGTCGGTAGTGTGAATTATCCAACCCCAACAACGCGCAGATGGTCACTTTGTTGACTACCTGATGCGCGACCGCCATAATCGTTTCGCCGTGGTGTTGCTCCGCCAATTCATATATCGCCGCGGTGCTGCGCACTCGTACATCGCCCAGATTCTCCCCATTCGGCATCTGCGCTGTATGCGGGCTGTGCAACCACGCCTCGAATATATCCCCCCACCGCTCCGCGACCTCTTCATCGGTATGCCCCTTCCATTCGCCATAATCGAAATCCAGAAACCCCTGATGAATTTGTACCGATAACCTGAAATGATTCGCCGTCGGCTGCGCGGTCTGTACGGCGCGGTGCAACGGGCTGCTGTAAACTGCCTTAATCGGAAAGCGCGCCACCCATTGCGCGACACGCTCCGCCTGTGCCAAGCCGATCTCATCCAGTGGCAAATCCATGCGCCCCCGAAAGCGGCGCGGCTCCACGTTCCAAATCGTCTGTCCGTGACGAACCAATATAATTCGCGTCATGGTATAATTCCTCCTGTTTAGTCTGTTGGTTTCTTTTGAGAGAACTTTATCTATTACTCAGAGGGGATTACCAAATCCCCGTACCGCGTGCAATACACTTCCCCTCCGCCACGCGATGTTCGGGGGGTATTTTAACCCATGAAGTAGATTTTTCAAACCGCGATGATTACGCGAAAAACCTGCGTAGCTTAATCATATCAATACCGCCCCAACAAGTGAAGCGACAAGGGGAGCGCGTTGCTGAAACGCACTGTTCGAGGAAAATCCTTTTTACTATTGTTCTATGTTCTAGACATATCCTTTGACGCGCAAGGCACTTTTGTATACAGTTTCATCAAGAACGGTTTGCCATGACCGGGATACACTGTGTTGATCTGTAAACCCTTCAGTTTTTCCACACTCGCGTTCGCGGTCGCTAGGTCATCCATGATAGAATTGAGCATCGGTTTGTTTAGGTTTTCGAAAAGATCTCCACAAAACAGCGCGCCGACGGCAGTCAAAATTCCTATAGATCCCTTGGAGTGTCCTGGAATGGAGATAATTTTCGCGTCGAACCCATATTCAGAGAGGCCGTCTCCATCCTCAAGATATAAGTCAGGAGTACACCTTTCTGCTTTGCCAAACCGGAACATGAGCGCTGCTATCGTTTTGAGGAGTGGATTGCCACTCTTTCTGTTCGAGAACATATCTCCGCGTTCGAGCATTTCTGTATCGGCGCGGTGCATGGCTATTGACTTAACCTTTGCACAAACGTAAAAACGATCGTTTGTACTAAGTCCTTCTGATGGCCAGCGCAATCCAGGATTTGACAATGGCGGCGATTTGCGGTTTCCTTCTGGGATCCAGACAGCAGAGCAGAAAGGAAAACTACTGATGCTAGAACACGCGCTGATTGATACTACTGATGAAACCAAAGAGACGGCCTCTGCGCTACTCATTGCCGTGCTGGCTTTCGCGCAGCACATCCATTTCTTTGCGCCCCTGGCGTGGTTGGATATTGAGTTGCAGGAGGTCCGCTATCAGGTACAGCATAAAATCCAGACGATTATGTGCGGCATTATCTTGTGCTGCGGCACCCTGGCGGCCACCTGGCAGCGGTGGCGTAGTGAGCACTTGGCGGCAGAACTGCTGCAGTTGGACACTTTTCCTGACAACACCGGGTTGTGCCGTTTTCTGCACGCGGTGCAGGCTACCGATGTGGACGAT
>CAZSIG010000257.1:0-6007 GCA_964606195.1 uncultured Anaerolineales bacterium | reverse complement strand
AGGGAGTTGATTTCGTATTGCGGGCTGTACTGTGGCAACTGTCGCGCTTACAACAAGGGAAATTGTCCCGGCTGCCGCGAGAAGACCGACGCGGGGTGGTGCAAGGTACGCACTAGCGTGGTAGAGCGGAGGTATTTCACCTGCGCGGACTGTCCGGAGATGGATACTTGCAACATTCGGGATAACTGGCTCAGCAAGATTTTCGAGTTCGTCTTTCGGTCGGACAAAACGCTGAACCTGACCGTGATGCGTGAGAAGGGGTATGACTTCTTCGTCGCGGAGGTGGAGCAGAGCGGGAAGATGAATCTGGATAAGGGGAAGTCTTATTCGTAGGCAATAACTGCTCAGTCTATACTCGGCGAGGGTTGCAACCTTTGCCTTTTTGATGCGCCGCGCCGCGTTTGTGCTCCAGACGGCGGTTACAAACCACCTTGGAGCATTCGGCTGAGTAGTTACGGTGAATGAACCACTGAGGAACAATCCATGAACTGGAAACTATTTTGGAGCACTTTCACATTATTGTTTATGGCGGAACTGGGCGATAAAACCCAACTTGCCGTAGTATGCCAATCCGCCGATTGTAACAAACCGCGCGTGGTATTCATCGCGGCTAGTTTGGCACTGGTTGTCGTGACTCTCATTGGCACCGTCGCGGGGCAGACTGTCGCCCGTTTTGTCCCCACCGAATATGTCAAACGCGGCGCGGCGGGGTTGTTTGTGTTGTTGGGAGTATTGATGTGGTTTGATAAAATCTAGGGATGTAGCACAGATTTAGATAGGGCTTACACAGATTGGAGAGTAGCCGTCCAACTGCGTTAGGCGTGCGCGGTCATTAGCGATCAAAACCCGCCAACACGGTTGGCTCGCTACCCCCGTAGCGAAAGTTCTAATATTATAGGACTTTCGCAAATTCACAATAATCTTACCGCCGAGGGCGCGGAGAGCGCAGAGTTTTGAAAGTAATGTGCTATTTGCACCGCGAAAATGCAGTTTAATGAATGTTAATGAATACCTATGACTGCGAAAGTCTTTCCTTCTTTCTTTATCTCCGCGTCCGTCGTTTATCCCCGCACGGGGACGCTCTCTGCGGTGAGTTATAGTGCGGTTTTGCGTAAGTCCTGCATTATATATCTAGGTCTTGCGAAAGACCAAGACAGATCAGCTTGGTGTGAAAATTAGATCACGAAAGTGAATAGGTATTACTTCTAGCACAAGTATACAGGCTGTTTTGTTTTTCACTCGCATGTAAAAGGCCGCGTCAACCTCTGACGCGGTAACTATTCCCATCAGGTCGAATTACATATACCCAATCCTGAATTCCACTCTGCCCGCCGCTGTATTTAGTAGGCTGTATCTCTTCTAAATATTGCAGTTGCGCCCGCGCCGCGGCGCGGGCTTCTTCCTCAGTGGCGTATTCCCCTTGCAGCGGATAGTATTCGCGGGCGAAAGTGTCGTAACCTTTCAGACGCCATTTACCTTCAGACATGCTCATTTCAATTCGGGAATATCTTCCCCGGGTTTAACACCTCATTGGGGTCAAACGCGGCTTTGATGCGCCGTTGCAGTTCAATCAAAGTCTCTTCCATGATCAGCGGCATGAACTCGCGCCGCTTGGAGCCAATGCCATGTTCCCCGCTAATCGTCCCTCCTAACCCCTTGACTACTTCGTACAATTCGACCAACACCGCGTGCTCTTGCTCATGCCAGTGTTCCAGCGGCGTATCTGGGTGTTTCACAATCGTCACATGCAGGTTACCATCGCCCGCGTGTCCGTAGCAGGGTATCGTCACGTTGTATTTTGCAGACAACCGCTCTAACTCCGGTATCAAATCGGGAATCTGCGCGAACGGCACGACGATGTCCTCTAGGCTCTGCACCGGGCTGTAGACCTTGAACGCCTCCGCGATGTTGCGTCGCACCGCCCAGACGCGCTCTTGCGTCGTATAATTATCCGCCACATATACCTCAATCGCGCCGCGCTCCAGACAAAGTTCACCAATCGTCTCGTATTCACGCTCCACCTGTTCCTCGCTGTTGCCGTCCACTTCAATCAGGAGCAGCGCGCCCGCTTGCTCATAGGGCAGTTCCTCGTTCAGGTATTTGCAGGTCGTTTGCACCGAGAGCTTATCCATGAACTCTATCGCGGTCGGAATGATGCGCCCGTTAGTCATAATCTCCGGCACCATCGCCATCGCGGTTTGCACATCCTTGAACAGCACCAACAAATCGACCTGCGCGGTCGGCAGCGGCAGCAATTTCAGGATAATCTTGGTATAAATCCCCAGCGTCCCCTCCGAGCCGACCAGCAGTTGAATCAGGTCATAGCCGGTCACGTCCTTGACGCGTTTCCCGCCCAATGCCACGATTTCACCCGTCGGCAAGACTACCTCCAGCCCCATGACGTACCTGCCGGTCACGCCGTATTTAATCGCCTTGCCGCCGCCCGCGTTCTCCGCGACGTTCCCGCCGATGAAACAGGTTTCCACGCTCATCGGATAACCCGCGTAGAACAAGCCATCCTCTTTAATCGCCTCGTTGATGCTGTTCGTCACCACGCCCGGCTCGACCGTCACCGTCATGTTGGCGCGGTCAATTTCTAGAATGCGATTCATCCGCTCCACCGAGAGCAGGATGCCACCGTAGACCGGCACCGCGCCGCCCGACAGTCCCGATCCCGCGCCGCGCGGCGTGACCGGAATCAACTCGCGATTCGCCAGCTTCATAATCGCCGCAATCTCCGCCGCGCTCGTCGGTTTCACCACCACATCTGGCATGTGCGCGAAGCTCTCGTCCGCGACTTCGTCGTGGGCGTAGCCCGCCATCTTTTCAACATCGTCATAAATTACGTTCTTTTCCCCGACAATCCCGCGTAGTTCATCGACTATCGCGGGGGTTAATTTTTGGTATTGGGTCATTTTGGCTCCTTAACAAATTGAGTAGGGCTTACGCAATTACGCGCTAAATATTCACCGCCGAGTCGCAGAGGGCGCAGAGACTAAAGATGAATGACATCTATTGACTGATATTGAACGCGATAAACGTGAATTTAACTCCGCGTTCTCTGCGGCTCTGCGGTGAAATAACTCTTTCTGTATAAATCTTATTGAGTATGGAATGCTCATGTCCCTCTCTCTCATCAATGATAATCTCAAACAATGATTTGCCATCTTACACACAACAAATTAACTCACCATCTCCTCAAACATCTCATCCAACGCGGCGCGCGCCTCGTCACACAACCCACTATGCACCGGCGAAACCTGCACAACTGTGCTGCGCGGCGCGGTCAGCCAGCGAAATCGCTCCGCCTGGGGCAGGTCACCGATCGGTCCCGCCGCCGCGCCACCTGCGCAGATGCGCGGGATCAACGCCAACCGCTCGCGAATCTTAACTAAGTCACAATCTGGCGCGAGTGTCGCCAAACGCTGTTCATCCAGCTTAATGCGCGCCGCTAGAAAACGCTGCGCCTTGCAAAACAGGATTACCCCCACGTTGATGAACTCCTCGCGCTCGACGCGCGGCACAACGCGGACTATCGCATACTCAAACGAGTTGAGCGCGGGCATTAAGTGCCTCCTCGACGAAGATATGCGACGCCTCTAAGCGGCTGAGCAAGTAAGCGACGTAAGCCGCGCGGTATGCCGCGGGGCTATCGAAACTCCCGCCGTTATGCAGCCAGGCGTCGGGCACAAGATCGACGATGTGGTGAATCAGCTCCGGCGTCAGGCGCGGTTTCAGCACCGCGTCAGTCTCGCGCAGCCCCTCAGCAAGCGACAGCAACGTGTGGTCTTTGATGAGCTGAAACGCGGCGCGGCTGCGTTGCAAGTACCCATTCCAGTTGTGATGAAAATAGAGCGACGAACCATGGTCGATCAACCAGAGATCATCTTGCCAGATGAGCATGTTGGTGTTACGCGCGGTGCGGTCTACGTTGGTCACATACGCGTCGAACCACACGATCGCGGAAGCCAAATCGGGCGCGGGGGGCGGCGCCAATAGCATGTTGAATTCAAAGGCATGTGCCAAATAGCGCAATCCCAAATTCAAGCCCGCGCTTGCTTTCAGCAATTCCCGAATCTCCGAATGCGCTTCGTTACGTCCTAGCGCGGGATCAAATTCGATAAATACAATCTCTGGCACGCGCAGTCCTAGAGCGCGTGCAATCTCGCCCGCGATCAGTTCGGCGGTCAACGCCTTCTCGCCGTGCCCCGCGCCGACGAACTTCATCACGTAAAGCTCGCCGTCACTCGCCTCCACTATCGCGGGCAGCGAGCCGCCCTCGCGCAGCGGCGTGATGTACCGCGTGGCTTGAATAGTTCTAATCATCTAAATAGTTCTCACTTTCCTCGCGTCTACAGTTATTTTGTAGATAGTGTTACCCCCATCATGGGAAAATGTCCATCAAAAGCGAATGCTTCATCAATTTCATATGCCTTGCATACAACAAAGCTCACACAATCAGTGAATGACAGTATTGCCGAGTCATATCGTCGAAATATAGAAATAGCGTTCTGAAATAAACGCCTGTCAATATGGATAACGCGTAGAATACTGTTACTTTGGGAAAGAGCTATTAAATCCAGAAATTTGATAGCAATATGGTGTCCAGCATCATACTTAACCGCGTGACGGTTTCATCAATCACGTAATCCGTCGTCAAAAACCGCGCTTTCCGCTGCTTTAGCTGGGTATAAATGGAAACTGCTTCAAGGTGATATTGATCCGAAACATCTGTTAAGGCTATCCATGCTCCTGTATCCACGAATATCATCAGTCTCTCTCCGCGCCATAAATTATAGCATCATGTTCAACCGAGGCATTAGTGTGTTTCGTTTCACACAACCCAATAAGTTGGTCGAGAACCGCGTAATCATCATGTTGGATAGGTTCAATAATTTTGATTTCCAGCAAAATTCTATCCCAATTGATGTTTGCGAATGCTCCAGTCATAGGAATTAAAAAACCATCCTCTTTTCTTACCGCTTCAACTCTCATCATTTTGATTTCCCTTCTCTTATGTCTTCCTTTACAATTATTATCTCTCCACCGAACCCAATTGCTCCAATATCGCGGGCACCAAGTCAAACAGGTCACCTACGATCCCCAAATCCGCGACCTGAAAAATCTGCGCATCGGGATCGGTGTTGATCGCGATGATGTTCTCCGCCGTCTGCATCCCCGCGAGGTGCTGAATCGCCCCTGAAATGCCGCAGGCGACATACAGCTTCGGCGACACCGTCTTGCCGCTCAAGCCGACCTGACGCGCATAAGCCTGCCAGCCGCGATCCACCGCCGTGCGCGACGCCCCGACGCTGCCGCCCAACTTATGCGCCAGCTTCTCCAACAGCGCGAAATTATCCCCCTTCTTTATCCCGCGCCCGCCTGCGACGACTACTTCCGCGTCCTCGATCGCGACCTCTTGTGTCTCATCCGGCACGAATCTCTCGAAGCGCATTCGCGCCGCGAAGTATTCCGGCGGCACATCCACCGCGATAATCTCGCCGGTGCGCGTCTCATCGCGCGGCGCGGGGCGCGTCGATTTCGGGCGCACCGTCGCCATCTGCGGGCGCGCGTCGGGCGTTTTAATCGTCGCCATGATATTGCCGCCAATCGCCGGGCGCGTCTGCAACAATCCGCCCGTCTCCGCGTCGATCTCCAAGCCGGTGCAATCCGCCGTCAAGCCCGCGTGAACCTTCATCGAAAGATAGGGCATCACGGTGCGCCCGGTCGTCGTCGCGGCGGCGATGAACACTTCGGGGCGATACTGTTCCACCAAATACTGCAAAACGCGCGCGTGTACCTCGACGAGGAAATTCGCCAGCGCGGGGTGCTGCACCACGTAAATCACATTCGCGCCGCGCACAATCAGTTCGTGCAATTCCACAGCGGGAATATCATCACCCAACACCACAGAGCACAAGCGACACCCCCGCGCGTCGGCCAATTTGCGCCCGCGCGTCAACAACTCAAAAGATACCGCGTGCAATTTGCCATTCTTCTGTTCAGC
>CAZSIG010000256.1:3419-6017 GCA_964606195.1 uncultured Anaerolineales bacterium | reverse complement strand
CACGGGGGCTCAGGGTGACATATTATGCAAACCGCGCGACTTTGAGAAAGCCCTACTCTAGCTATTTTGGGTCAACTCAGATTCGTGGGGTAAAAAGTATGAGCGCGGGACTTAAAATACTCGCGTAGGGCGGCTTTCTTAGCCGCCGTTCTCTATCATCGACGAAAACGGCAGGTAAGAAACCTGCCCTACCCCACGAATCCGCGTAGAGCCGCTATTTTGAAGTTATGCGGGATTTATGGTAAAATAGTACAGATGGGCGATTCAGATATTGGCAGCAAGTATATCGTCGAATTAGATCCGACCGCGTGGATACGCTGGTTATTGCACGATCCCGCCGCGGAGGTCGAGGCACAGTTGACGGGCGAATTCAAGTTCGTTGAACGTCGTAACGATTTGCTGTTTCGCGTACATAGCAGCGGGCGTACTTTTTTGGTCTTGATCGAGATACAGGCATACTATGACCGCGAGATGCCCGCGCGCATGTTGGCATACACTGCATTAGCGCGAGCGCGGTACGGGTTGCCAGTGTATCCCATTGTGATTTACTTGTTGCCGCCCACTGAACAGGTGCAAATTCCGCGCAATGTGCATGATGAGATCATGGGCATAATTACGCACCAAGATTTCGTGGTGGTGGAGTTATGGGAACTAGATGCGGCGCTGATGGCAGCGCAGGCACCTACCACATTCTTGCCCTTGGTGCCTCTCATGCGTGGGATCGAGGCGCGTATTCTGTATGATTGTATGCAGCGAGTGGAACAAGAAAGCACAGCGGCAGCAGAACTGAAGGTGGTTCTGGCGATATTCGCGAGCCGAACGTTAGGAAAGGAGGTTGTAGAACGGATTATGAGCATTGATACGCGATTGTTGGAAGAGTTTCCGCTGTACAAAGAGATGTGGTTGATGGCGGAGGAGCGCGCCTATAAACAAGTCTTTGAAAAAGCGCTGGCGGAGGGACACACAAAAGGTATAGAGGAAGGGCGTGAAAAAGGCATCGTAGAAGGACGCGCAAAAGGTATCGCGGAAGGACGCGCAAAAGGTATCGCGGAAGGACGCGCGGAAGGACGAACTGCCGAAGCGTTATCTAATTTAGTAACTATCCTGTACGCGCGGTTAGGGGATGTACCTCCAACCTTACACGAACAAATTGCGCAGCTCACCGCGGAACAATTGGAGACGCTCATCGTCGCCGCGATCAAGATGCCGAATTACGCGGAATTTGCCCAGCAGGTGCAGCAAGTGCAGGAGCAACCTCCCGAGTCAACCCGAGAGGATGCAGCGTCATAAGAACTACGTCTCAAAATCTTTCACTTACGCGGAAACGTAAAGCCCCGTTTTCCAGAAGAAAACGGGGCTTTGTGGTTCATCACCAATAGACCTGGCGGGGCTGTGCGAGCCAGTTCCCCGCGCCACAAAACACAATACCTAGACAAAAACCCGCTTTCCGCGTATAATACCCCTTATGAAAACAAATCTGGCTGAACAAATAGATATGATCCTCCCGCGCGTCAGCAAACCGGCGCGGTATACCGGCAACGAGTGGAACAGCGTTTTCAAGGATTGGGAGACGACGCCGGTGAAAGTTGCGCTGGCTTACCCCGACACCTACGAGGTGGGCATCTGCAATCTCGGCTTGGAGATTTTATACGACATTCTGAACCGCCAGCCCGACGTGCTCGCCGAGCGCGTTTACGCCCCCTGGACGGACATGGAGGCGGAGCTGCGCGCCGCGCACATTCCGCTCTACAGTCTGGAAACCTATCACCCCCTCGCGGAGTTCGACATCGTCGGCTTCACGCTCCCCTTCGAGTTGACGTACACCAATATTCTGAATATGCTCGATCTGGCGCAGATTCCGCTCTTCACCGCCGACCGCGCCGCGCCGCTCGTCATCGGCGGGGGTAGCGGGGCATACAATCCCGAACCGCTGGCGGACTTCTTCGACGCCTTCGTGCTCGGTGATGGTGAGGAGGTGATGCTGGAAGTCATCGCGGCGTATCGCGAGCACCGCGCCGCGAGTCGCGAGACGATTTTGCGAGCATTCGCCCAAATCGCGGGGGTATACGTACCCCGTTTCTACGATGTAACTTATGACGCGAATTCACAAGTTATCCAAAGTATTAACCCAAACGAATCCCAAATTCCCACGCAAGTGACGCGCCGCGTGGTGAAAAAACTTCCTCCGCCCCCACCGCGCCCCATCGTGCCCTACATCAAGGCGGTTCACGACCGCGCCACCATCGAGATTCAGCGCGGCTGCACGCGCGGCTGCCGTTTCTGTCAGGCAGGAATGATCTATCGCCCGGTGCGCGAGCGCCCGATGGCGGAGATTTTATCGAGTGCGGACGAGATCCTCGCCGCGACCGGCTATGAGGAGATCGGCTTGCTCTCACTCAGCAGCGCGGATTACACCTGCATCGAGCCGGTGGTGCGCGAGTTGTTGGCGCGGTACGCCGAGCGACATGTCAGCATCTCGCTGCCCAGCCTGCGCATTGATACCTTTTCAGTCGAATTGGCGCGTATGATTCAGACGCAGCGCAAGACCGGTTTTACCTTCGCGCCGGAGGCGGGCAGCCAGCGACTACGCGATGTGAT
>CAZSIG010000256.1:0-3319 GCA_964606195.1 uncultured Anaerolineales bacterium | reverse complement strand
GCGCGGCGCATCAATCTGAGCTGGAACGACCCCGCGACCTCGTTGCTAGAATCGATGCTGGCGCGCGGCGATCGCAGATTAGGCGCAGTCATTCACCGCGCCTGGCAGTTGGGCGCGAAGTTCGATACGTGGCGCGAGCATTTCGTGTGGGACAAGTGGGCGCAGGCGTTGGCGGAGCATAAGCTCTCCGCCGATCGGTACGCGCGGCGCGTCATTCCGCTGAATGAGACACTGCCGTGGGCGCATCTCAGTTCGGGAATTCACCGCGCGTATTTGGAGGAGGAATACAATTGCAGTTTGACGGCAACGCCGCGCGGCGATTGCCGCGAGAACTGTTTTAATTGCGGGATACGCGCCGCGTTCGACTTGACAGAATGTCCCGCGACGGCGTAAATGGCAGACTTCCGAAGTTTCGGAGAAATTCGGAAGTCTATACGCGGTCAACTGTAGTCAACACTTGCCCATAAATATGCCCGCGCGGTTATCAAAGCCAAAGGCGCGACGCACCTCTGAGGTGCATCGCGCCTTTATGATTCATCAACATCAAAACTATTAACCGCGAAACTCTGCAATGATCTTCTTGATCTCAATCGCCATCATCCGATCCACCAGCGAGCGGCGCAGCCCGCCAATTCGCTCCATCGCGGTGACGTAGCTAGAGAAGTATCCCTCCGCGATTAAACCGGTGATCACGTCGGTCGTGCGCTTAAACGCCACGAACACCTTCACAGCCTGCGACGGATCTAATTCCTGAATACATTTCTTCAAGAAAAGCTGCTGCACGCGGCTCATAATGCCGATCATGAAGGGATTGACCACGTGGCGCGGGATGTGCACCAAGCCCGCGATCCACTGCCCCTTCCAAAATTCCTCGTCAATTTCGCCACTGGTCACTGTCAAATACCACTGGCGCAGCGTCTCCTCGCGGTCAGAACGCTCTCCCTCCTTGAACACTGTCGCGGTCGATTCGTAGCTATAAAGGGTATCATAGAAAGCCTGTACGAACTCATCTACCCAAGGCTGCGTCTGCGCCGCGCTCTCCTTCAATGTCGCGGCATCCTTATCTGAAAAACCGGTCAATTTTATCAAATCTTTTAGTGCTTGTTCCATAATCGTTTCCCCCTTTTAATAACATGCCAATACGGCATCAACATCGTCACTATCAAATGCAAATTTCACCCCCTCCATTTCTGGGTCATTCTCTTTTAGTTTGATGATCATCTGTTCATAAGTAGGTAACTCCTTGATTTTATCCTTCAGGTCGCGATTGAGTCTCTCGTACAGTCGGCACGTGACGGCAACCTCTCCAGCACAGGCACTATCACACATACGCGACGCGAAGTTCACCGTCGCCCCGATGAGAGTATAATCCAACCGCGCCTCCTCGCCAATATCGCCCATCGTCACTTCGCCGAAGTCGCTGCCTATACCAACCGGCAGTAAATTATGTTCGGCAACCGCGCGATGTATTTTGATCGCCACCGCGACGCAATCATCCAATCTGTTCTCTGGAAAGTAAGCCAGCAAGCCGTCGCCGATGATCTTATTGACACGCCCGCCGTTAGAATTGATGATTTTAGACATCAAATCATGCTGTTTGTTCAGCGCGGTCACCACCTCAAGGGGTGTCCGTCCCGCGCTCCAGTTTGTGAACCCTCTGATATCCACGAACATGATCCCCAGATACGCCTTGAACGATAATAAGCCATATTGCAGCACATCTTCAGCGTGATCGTCGCGGTTTTGCAACATGCCATACTGCCGACTTAAAAATCGACGCCGAATAGCCTCCAGTATGTGAGAGGGTTGCAGGCTCTCGATCTCGTGGCTTTGGTGCACGCGCCCGTAGGTCAGCGGATTGGCGACCCCCATATCTTGCGCCCTTTTGGTGATGTTCTCAATCAGCAGCGATACGGTGGCGCGGTCGCGGTGCATTGCGATATTCATCAGCTCATCCAATGAATCAGCGCGAACGTCCGTTCCAAGCCAAGACGCCAACCACTCTTCGCCCGCCTCGATAAGCTCGCGCTCCTGCTCGGTCGAGGGTTTATTGCCCAATTCCCGCAACAGTTTGCCCGGATTGACTCGCGGTATTAACTCCAGAAACTCGTCTACCTTATCATCTCCCTCGATAATTCCACCATGTTGAGGCAAAATTCGCGCTATCTTCAAACTTTTCAGTTTGTCGTAAACGTATAACAACGCGTCTTTGCTGCCAGTATATTGTTCCAGAAATATGGAAACCAGTTCTTTATAAGTCTCATCCGCGTAGAGTCGCCAATCGCGGTTGAACACTGCAAAGATGTCTCCGGAAAATATCGACACGGTTTGTATATCATAGCTCATAATGTTACCCGCGAAATGGACATACGGGGCGTGATAGAACTGAATTCTCCGTCCAGAGCGAAGTTCCAAAATATCCTCATCTCCCACCGGCAAGACGCTTTTCCTGATTCCATAGTAGGGCAACATCAACGTCGTTCGGGGATGCGCGATGATGATTACATCAGGGTGCAAAATGTTTTCAATAAACGGAATTAGTCCGCACAGGTCAGGGTCTTGATGATGCACTACAATATATCTGATCTTTTCGGGATCAGTCACTTGCTTGATTTTCTGCAAGATTACATCGCGAAACGCGGGATGTCCCGGCCCCGGATCGAACAAGATTGCCTCTTCATCGTCCACCAAAAGGTACGGATTATTAGAAAAACCTGCCTCGTAATCCGCGAAGCCGACCCACCATGTTTCTGGAGCTACCTTGATGGCATTAGAATCGTCTAGTTTTTTCATAATTTATTCAGCATCAAACTCTCCCGCTCGGTAACGCCGCGCGTTCTCCACATATTTATTCGCGGAGACGCGAAGCTCCTCAATATCTTGCGGGGTAAGCTTTCGCACGACCTTCGCGGGTATTCCGAGCACCAGCGATTCCGCGGGGATGACGGTGCCCGGCGTCACCACCGCGCCCGCGCCGATCAAGCAATCATTGCCAACTTTCGCGCCGTTCAGCACTTTGGCGCCGATGCCGATGAGGACATTGTCTCCAATTTCACAACCATGCACGACCGCGCTGTGTCCCACCGTGACCCCCGCGCCGATGATTGTGGGGATCCCATATCCAACGTGTAATACACAGCTATCTTGAATGTTGGTGCGCGGTCCCACTACGATAGCCGCGACATCGCCGCGCAGCACCGCGTTGAACCAGATGCTCACGTCCTCAGCCAGAGTCACATCCCCCACCACCGTCGCGTTGGGGGCGATAAACACAGAAGGATGAATTTTCGGCATAATCGATAGAACCTCCAGAAAAATT
>CAZSIG010000255.1:4604-6050 GCA_964606195.1 uncultured Anaerolineales bacterium | reverse complement strand
AAACTTCGGAAGTCTGAAATCTGCGTAAGTCCTATAGTGCTAGTTTATTCAATGAGTTCTGCTGTTTTTACGGCTCTGGAGTCTCCGTAACTTGGGGCGGCAGAGTACGACGCGGTGTCGGAGATGGGAGAATGATCGGGGCTTCGTAATTCTTCATTATCAAGGGTAGATACACCCACACATCGGCGCGAATGGAGGAAGAGACAACGGAAGTATTGTCCGTTATGACGCGGTCAACGATGAGCGCAGAGGTGATGTATGCCTGATTGACTAGCCAGCGACCAGCCGGCGCCTCCTCGTCAATTTGAATGAGCACATTAGCCCAACTACTCTCTCCGGGCGCGAGATGTGGAATAGTCCAGGTAATCAGCCCCGCGGCGTCGGTGAGCGGCTCCGCCGCGCCGATGTTGCTGGCTTCGACCAACTTGGCATACGTTATCGGCAATGTGTCTACCAACGTTATCGTGTAAACGTCAGTAACGCTGTCGTTGCCGATATTTATCCAATAACGATAATCGCCGCCCGCCTCTGAGCGTTGCGGTATCTCACTCTCGCCCAATGTGGGCAACAGTTTTTGCACCCATAGGTTGGGACGCGGGTCGGTCACGCGTAACACCGCGTCGTCAGTATCCCCGCGCTGATAGACGAAATCGTCCGGCACAGGGGCGGTTATCTCGACGGTATTGGTCATCTCCCTATATCCCGCGCCAACCGGGACGTAATCCTCCGGCACACTTATAGCCACTTGAAATTGTAGCGCGTTCCAATAGCCATTATAAACGCGAGGAACCGTGAATACAAGCTGATGATCGAGCGGATTATACGTGTGAGTAAACCAGGTGGTGGTGTAAAACTCAGTACCTTCTGGCAAAGTGTCGATTATAATCGCGTCGTCTATGTGGATATTATGGTCGTTGTAGAAGCTCACTGTATAGGTGATGATACTACCCGGAGCGACCGCGTCGGCGCCTATCGCGCCCGCTTGCAAATACTTGTCAATATCGAAACTCAAAGATTTTTCGGTGATCTGGAAACTCGCCGCGATAGTATTATTATCAAAAGGACCGCGTTCGTCACTCTCTGTCATAGTCACCGCCGCGGTGTTGGTCAGCCAGGTGCCTATGGGCAAAGTGGGTATCTGATTCAGATCGAGAGAGAGTTCGTAGGTCTCATCATCCCTCAGCGTGCCCACGTTCCAAGTTAATACCGTTCGTCCGGCTACCGTGCTGGTATAAATCCCTCCGGGCAGTCCATCCAGCGTGACCGATAATGGCAGCGTGTCGGTGACGACTATGCCATGAGCCGTCGCGCCGCGCGATATCGTGCTGGTCGGATACGCGGCGTTAGTGACGCTGAGTTGATAGCGAAACGCGCCCCCCGGCGCGGGTGCCATCGAACCCAACGCCTTGCCGATTTGCAGATCGCGCTGCGCCACGCCATAGGTCA
>CAZSIG010000255.1:0-4504 GCA_964606195.1 uncultured Anaerolineales bacterium | reverse complement strand
GCGATCTGTCCATGAAGTGGCATCGGCGGGCGCGGTGGGCACGAAATAAATGCCACCGAAAAGACTATCACCAGGGTCGAACAGCACCGCTTGCTTGTCTCCGAGGGTGAGTTCCTCGTTGAACCACGCGGAGTAGTATTCCTCACCTTCTGTTCCCGCCGCGTTCTCGATTCCCACTACGACCCACGACTGCGGATTGCTGCGATAGCGAATCTGGCTGTACTGTGCGAGAATGCGCCCATCGGGGTATAAAATAATCTCGAAGGTGTGCGGATCGTTAAGTCCACAACACCATTGCACATCTACAAACTCGATGATGGCTCGCGAAGGCGCGGTTCTGTGTTCGAAGTAAATATCTGAGACTTGCGGATGGGCGAACAGGTCACTGCCGAACGCGGCAGCCAGGTTATTAGGCGGACGTTGATACGGTATAGCGGAAACCACGCCCGCGTTAGTATCCTCACCGCCGAAATAGACGTGTCCATTAGTGCTGATGCCGATGCCGCGATAGGCGTAGTCGTAGAAGGGGAAATAAAAACCGAGATCAATATTCGCGGTGCCGCTGTCCCCTGCTATGTCAAGTTGCGTGCCGGTACGCGCGATATTCTCCCATTCGAAGGTCAGCCCCCCGCTGACGCTGTCGGTGATTACGTATGTCGGTTCAACTTGTTGTATAAACTGAAAGGTTTTGGGGCCTCCGCGCGCCTGTGCATGAACGATAGGAATAAGTATGCCTCCTAATAACGCGAAAGCTATGACGATGCTGAAAATGACAATAAGAACATATTTTTTTACCTTTATCATGATCCCCTCCTTGTGATTGTTATAAGAGAAATAAAAAAATGGCTTTCTGGAAATTTGTATGGTTGACTTACTACGCGGTTGATTTTTTGTCACTAATTACACTGTTTTTCACTTTTCCGTGTTAATTGACCTTAGTTCAGTTGAATTTGATTTTCTCCACAATGCTCCTAGCCTTCGTCCGCGAGGGCGGAATAATGGGGCCTCAGTCCTAACGCCCCCGCGGACGGGGGCTTAGAGCACCGCGCGCGGTATACAATCATTACGTTTTACGCATTACTTTCCACGTCTGCGTTTTAATCGGAAGAAACTCGCGTATCCCGCCAGAGTCGCTATGCCGCCGCCCAGCATAATCAGCGTGCTCGCTTCCGGCACTTCCGATGGTTCGGACGCGGCTTGTAGCGCGGGGGTGTTGGTTGGTGAAGGGGTATTCGTGGGCAGCGGTTGACTGACGCCCACCGCGACGGCTGTTCCGACAATCATGCCGGTCTCATCGCTGGTGGCGCGGTAGTTATTCACCACGCGATCGCCGGTGAAATTAGCATTGAGTTGTACCTGTAACTGAAATGTGTGGACATAGCCGGGGTTTAATAATCCCAAATTCCACTGTACCTCATTGCCGTTCAGCGCGCAACCATCACTACAACTCACAAAACTCGTCCCGGGCGGCAACGTGTCAACTACGGTGACGTTGTTAAGCGGCAACGCGGGGCCGGTGACGCGCGCGGTCAGGTCGAACTGCATCACTTCGCCGGGCATGACTACGGCGCGGTCGGCTGACTTGGTGATTTCCAACTGCGATGGCTCCCACTCTATAACTATCGTGGTTCCAGAGACTCCGGGACAACCATCGGCGTCTTCCAGCCACAAGGTAACGTTGTACGTGCCCGGCGCGGTGTAGGTATGGGGCGAATCGGTATCTCCACTGCCATCACCGAAATCCCAGACCGCGTTGTATGGCGGACGACGGCTCAAACCGTCAGGAGCATTATAGTTAAAATTTATGCTGTGTCCTACATACCTTTGTCCGGTGTAATTGATTTGTATAGCACCTGGGTCAATCGTATAGCCCATTCTCCAACTATACAACAACGCGGCTTGGTCAGTGGGGTCGTTATCTAAGGCGCGCATGGAGAGGGTGTTATTACCGCGATACAAAACTGTTCCGTCGCGAACGTTAGGGGGCATGGGAACTGTCGCGACGCTGCCGCTTTCGTCGCCGCTGATGTCCCACAGGGGATACAAGCCGTTCAACCACATTCTGACATCGCCATCCACCGCGGGGAGTAATTGAAGGTCATTCACGAAGGTAGGCGCGGGGTCGTCGTTGCTATTAAGTTGTGCGTTAATTGGGATACAAAAATTCTTGCGGAGAAATAGATATTGGGGAGAAGGAGAAGTTACGATGGGAAAGCCGAACGCGCCGTTGTTGCGCCGAGGATAGGGTAGCGCGGGGCCCGCATCTGGTACTAAAGCGCCGCTTGGATTTTCTCCCCAAATGTGATCGGCGTCGGGAAGTGTGGTTGTCGCCCAAGTCGCGACGCGTTGTACAGGAAAAACGGTCGTCCACCCAGCATCGTTGAAATCGCGGTTGCGCCAATCGGAATGGGGATCGGTGGCATCGGCGCGGAGTAAGGTTACATCTTCTCGCACCCACTGCCCGGGAATATTCACCTGCCCCTCGTCGCTGACGATCACGATTTGACCATTGGGTGGGGTTTGTGCTCGCGCCGAACGAGGCAGCCATAGGAAGAGTATTACCCCCGCGATTATGACTAACGACAAAAATATTCTATATCTCTTTACATCATCCATCATGCCTCCTCCTTAATCTCATTTTAATGATATGATACCACATGTTCACCCAACGCGCAAATGAGAAACGAACTGCCCTTATGGATTTTAGCACCTGTTTATGGCAACGCGGTGGAGAAACGCGCAAGATATCAAGTTATTTCATAGCATAGTTCCAATTATATATGAATTGTGCTATAATTTCTTGCGCGTCATTGCCATCTAAACGCACCCCTAAAGGGTGCGCCTACAATGTAGCCGTCCCCTTTACGGGGACGCTGACCGCGCCAAGTGCGTAAGTTATTTAATTCGCGATCCCTAGAAGGAGGTTAGAAAATATGACCGAGAAAGATAAGAAGAAATACGACGTAACGATAACCATCGCGTTGTTATTAAGTGTGATTTTCGCGTCGGTGGTATTGTGGAGTGCGTTGCCTCAAAAGAGCGCGGTTCAACAGTCGCGTTGTTGCGGAGGTTTTTGTAAAGGTGAGATAGTGTGGGCGGCGCCAGCACAAACAGGCTACAGCCTCTATGTCCGAAACAGCCTTGACTACGCGATGACATGGGAGACGGAGCGCGAAATAATCGCCTTGCCCGGACAAACGAAACCGCCCTGGCCCTCTCTAGCTATCTGGTACAGCCCCGTGATGAGTTATACCCATCTCGTCTGGGTGGAAGGAGAGAATCCCCCTTACATCGCTCATGGCTACGCGTCTATGCAAGACATTGTCGATCGTGAACCCTGGACTGTTGCCGGTGCCATCAGCACGTCACAATATGCTCAAGTCTGGCCCGCGGTGCGCGCCGATGATGATGGCAATCTAGTGGCAGTATGGCAGCAGGGCAATGATCGCGGAGGCACTGATGTAGCCGCCTTTTCTAATGCCACACCCCCAAATTGGAACAACTGGTCTCTGACCGCGCCATGTATCAATGACGAATGCGGCACCGCGACGCGGCACATCCGTCCTGACGCGGCAACCGATGGAGATGCTTTTGAAGTGGTGTGGGCATGGTTTGATGGCAGCGATTATGGCATTAGCCATGACCGTAGTGCAGATGGGGGACAAACTTGGAGTACGGATAATACGGTTATTTCAGGCACTACGCCCATTGACTGGCCGGTCATCGCGCTTGACGTTCCACCGCCCTACACTCACGTCGCGTGGCAACAGCGCAGCGCGGAGGGAGATTGGGATATTTACTACGCGCACCCCACCGTCACGGGAGATTGGCACTCCACAGCTATCGCGGTCGGGGCAGCTAATCAAGTCTCCCCCAGTATCGCGATATCCCCTACGAGGGGGACGACGAGTACGGTCTATGTAGTCTGGGTGAACGAAGCAGAAGATGCCGTTTACATTGCCTATAAAAAAGCCCTCAGTCTCACCTTCAGCGCGCCGATCAACACCTATTTGCCAGGCACAAACCTTAAAGATCCCATTGTGCTATTCAACCCCGCGTCATACGTCTTCGTGGCTGCCGACGCGGAAGTTACTACCGCTAGAGGAACTGTCGGCTACGCGGTCGTCTCTAATCAAGCATCACAAGCGCCGGAGCAGGGAGGCGCGATAGTAGATGAAGATGGCAATCCCCTGGGGGATCCAAATAAAAGAGGAGGATTTGATGAGGGGAACCAAGAAGTAATCATGCAGTCCTCTCCTGCAGAGGATACTCCTGCGCTATCCGTAGTGGGCATACTCGGTCTCACCGCGTCGCTAAGTTACATCATCTGGGCTACGCGCCGCGGAGCTTTCTCAAAGTAGCCGCAGGCTTTAGCCTGCGCCAATCGCACTGCAAAGGGGGCGCCTACAATGCTTAAAATGTTAAACGGCAGTTCCCCGTCTACTGTCTACTAGAGTTGTTCCCTAATAAGCTGGGCAGAAAATAGGACGCGGATTTTCGCGGA
>CAZSIG010000254.1:4111-6068 GCA_964606195.1 uncultured Anaerolineales bacterium | reverse complement strand
CCGCGCCGCGGTGATTTTCGTTCATTGGTGGTGTGGTAACACGCATGAGCACTACTCAGTATCTTCCTCTCCACACAAATTTGTGAGGTAGGACAGGTCTCCATACCTGCCGTTTTTCCGAGCACACGCGAAACGGCGGCTATGGAAAGCCGCCCTACGGCGCCACCATTTGGCGCAAATTATAACACGGGATAAACGAACTATCAAAACGGCACCGATTTTGGCGCGGTTCGCCGAGTGAACTCGGCGCGGCTACTGGAAACATGCTAAAGCATGTTCGGTATAACGCGCTTCAGCGCGTTTCTCATAGCAGCCGTGAGTTCACTCACGGGATGCGCATAATCGTCTCCTCGTTCGTCTCCACGATTTCCGCTGCCAGGCTCCCATGTGACAATTCTTGTAGCGCATTCTGAAACGCGGGGAAGTCCTCCACCGTGAACCGCGCCGTAATCATCACCTCCACCGCGAAATCCTCATTTAGAATAATACCGTGGTGCTCGGCAATCAACAACCTAATACGCTCGAAGTAAGAATATGGCGCGGTAATCGTGACCTTGTGCGTGGGAATTTTTTCGGCGCGCGGCAAAATTGCCAACACCTCCCGCACCGCGTCACCGTAGGCGCGTACCAGCCCCCCGGTGCCCAGTTTCGTCCCGCCGAAGTAGCGCGTCACCACCACCGCCACGTCGCCCAGCCCGCTGCCCTGCAACACCGCGAGCGCGGGACGCCCCGCCGTGCCCGAAGGTTCGCCATCATCGTTACAATGCGCTATCACCGATGAGCCGTGCCCGATGATATAAACAGGGACGTTATGCGTGGCATCGGCGAACTCCTTTTTTATGCGCGCGACGAATTCTTTCGCCTCATCGACACTAAAAACCGGCGCGGCGGTGGCAATGAATCGAGAGTTAATCACCTTCATCTCAATTCGCGCCTCGCGCGCCGGAATTAAATAACGTTCCATGATTTTTCAGTAGACGGTAGACGATAGACAGTAGACGGTAGACAGCAAACAGTAGCAGGGATACGTTTCACGTTTCACATTTCACGTTTTACGTTTCACGTCTCACGCCTCACGAAATATCTATCACCTGTCCTTCCGTAATCTCTATATCATCGCGCCCATTGCGCTGTTGGGCGACACCGGATGGGTGCAGCAGTGCCGGTTCGGTGTCCACGCGCAGAGCTATCGCGCTGCTGACCGCGGTAGTGAGCGTGCTGGCGGTGGCTTGCACCACGTATGCCCCACCGGGCACGAGTTCACCATAGGCATCGCGGCCATCCCAAACTAGAAAATGTTGCCCCGAGTCGCGTTTTTTTCCTTCGAGCAAGGTGACGCGCACCCAATTATTTTCGTCGAGCACCTCGACCGTCGTTTTCGCTGTGCGCGAGAGATTGAGCGTGAAAATCGCGACATCAGACTCCCCCACCTTATTCGGATGGACGATTTGGCGGTCGGCGGTGAAAGTCAGCGAGATTGGGCTGAGCCAGCCGCCTAGCAGCAGCCAGAACGCGAGCGTTAAACCAGCTCCAATGAGCAATACCGGCGCGGCGGTCGTGGCGAAATCTTGAGAGAGTGCGGGAAAACCGCGTATTGGTGCAATCTCACCCTGCGGTTGGTAGACGACCGTGCGCTCCAGCACGCTGGTGTTACCCGCTTTGTCGGTCGCCTCTAGCTTAATGAGATTATTCCCCTCGACTAAGTTCACCAACTCCTGAAAACCGCCGCGACTATCGAGCGCGACGGGGCGCCCATTGAGAAGTAGACTGGAACCGGGCTCCGTCTGCCCCGCGACGCGCACCGAGGGCTCTCTAATCACCATGCCATCCGCGATGGTGCTGGGAGAGACAATGGGCGGGCGCGTTTTCAAGTGAACTGTCCGCTCCTCGCTGGATATATTTCCCACCTCGTCTATCGCCTCGAACACGATTTTGTTCTCGCCCTCTTGGAGCAGAA
>CAZSIG010000254.1:1228-4011 GCA_964606195.1 uncultured Anaerolineales bacterium | reverse complement strand
TCCGGCGGCTCGGTCAGCAAAGTTACTTCGCGCACGACCGACGCCTCGTTACCGGCGTGGTCTACCGCGCGTATCTCGAAACGATTCTGTCCCTCGGTGAGTCGCCGCTGAATCTTGAAGCCGCCGCTGCCATCTAAGGTTATCGGTTGCGGCTCGTCGTTCAACCATACCGTCGCGTCCGGGTCGGTGACGCCTTCGAGGGTGAAGTCTGCCGTCCCGACCTTCTGTTCCGGTTCGGAGTTCGCCAGCCGAATCACCGGCGGCGTGGTATCTACGGTCACTAGCGTATTATTCTTCGCGGCGCGCGCCGCGCCTTGCGCCTCCACCATGATGCGGTACGTTCCATCAGCCACCGGCGCGGCGTAGTTGTCCTTTCCATCCCAAATCACCGAATGTTGCCCCTCAGCTTGATTTTCCTCTAAGGTCAGAGTCCTTATCGCGTGCCCCGCCGCGTTCATCACCTGCACGGTGACGGTCGAGCGGTCTGAGAGGTTATATGTCGCTACGGCAATCTCCTGATTTCCGTCGTCGTTGGGCGAAAACGTAGTATTGTCAGTGGTAATAGTGACGTTGGGCGCGGTTGCCCATTCCAGGGGGAACATCACTATCAATATGCCGATTACCGCGATGATTACCAGCGCGGAGAGGATAGACGGCAGGCTTATCAGCGGCTGGCGATGGCGCGTACCTGACATACGAGATGGATTATCTTGACGTAAGTTCATGCGACCTCCAAATGTTTGGAGTAGTGGTTAAATAGTAAATGATAGTTAAAATTAGTACAATTTAACCACCAAGCACACAAAGGACACTAAGATTGTTCTTACCTCGAATGATAGCTTTTGACCGCGTATGGTCATTATTGAGGAAGAAAGTGCTTAGTGCTCTTGATGTTCTTTGTGGTTGATGAATCATTTTACCTGTCCCTATCACTTACTGTTTTACCATTACTAAATGTTTGGCAAACAGCCTGTGACTTAATCTAACTCTAGCATAATAATATCTTCTTCATCGCTGGAGGGGTTCGGAGATTGGGAATGAGCCGCGCGCCATGCGCTTAGCCCTTCTTCAGGTTGACGCGGGGGGGAACTTGTCTCTCGTTTCACGAACTCAGGGGCGCGGCGGCGGTAAGCGATAGGACTGCGTAGCGTGCGGCGCAGGATGTAGAAATTCGCTCCCACCAATACATTCCATGACACTACCGCGCCTATCAAAAAAATCGGGTGGGGGATGATGTTTATCGCGCGAGAGTGAGCCAACAACGGAATATTGCTGTACCATTGTATATCGGTTCGCGGACCCTCCGCCTGTAACCATAGGGGCAATCCGATGTATCCCCCCATCAAAATCAGCGCTCCAATCATGAGGCAGTATAGATAACCATACGCCCCCTCAAAACGGCGAACGCGCGCTATCCTACCCACCGCGTAGCCCGCCATCGTCCAGAGCAGAATTTGCAGAATATGAAATAACAACACCGTCGACGCGGGAAGCGGTTCTCCGTGTAGACTGTTGGTAGTAAATGGTTCTATTAGTAATTGTAGCGTTTGTAACGATTTAACGTCGTGAAATCTGTCGAATATGCCCGCGACGGTTATCGGATAGCTGCCGAGAGTCAGCAAATCTATCTCGCGCCCGCTCATGCCACCCAATAATTTGAACCAGAACGCGGACAACATACCCACCCACGCCCCCGCGGTCTCACCCCAAAATAATCCCGCCAATAACAACGGCAGAATCTCTAACCTGCCCCAGGCTAGAATCGGCGTGAGAATGAACAGCACGATTTTATCTAAATTAGGTATAATAACGCGACGCGGTAAAATAGTCAAGGCAATGAACAGCGCCATTAGGTAGGGGGAGAGACGATAGATAGGATAGATCAGCGTGATGGTGGCTAAATAGTAAGACCATTGCGTGTCCCAAAAACCCAGTCCCAAAATCGCGATGGTGATGACGCCGCACCACTCCGCAGAATAGCCGGGCAGAGCGTGACAAGTTAGCCAGAATATCACCGCCAGCCCCGCCGCGACGATGAGACGTTCGAGCAAGGGACGATTTTTTTGATAGAAAAAGATAATGGGACGGGTCAAATAAATCATAGTGCGTTACAAAAAGACCTGCAGATGAGCTTAATTTCGCCTGCAGGTTAATTTTAACACAAAACCTCTTAAATTACACATTTGTAAGGGAACGCTATCTCTATAGCGCCCTGGCGCGGCGCGATTTACTACAGGGCGCAATCCCCATTGCGCCATCTTTCTGGCGCGGTACGATTTATCACAGAGCGCAATCCCCATTGCGCCATCTTTCTGACGCGGCGCGATTTATCACAGAGCGCAATCTCCATTACGCCATTCTGACGCGGTGCGATCTACCACAGGGCGCAATCCCCATTGCGCCATTCTTCATTTTTCCAAGCCCGGAGTATTGAGAAACCCCTCATAACCGCGCAACCGCGCCCGCGTTTTATCATCTCGTTTCCACCACAGCCGCCAGCGCAGTTTACGTATTTCTCTGTGAATACGAACAGGGGCGCGAATGCCTCCCCCGCGTCCCAATACCAATCCCGTCACCTCCGGCTCCTGCGCGGCACGGTGTAGTTGCCACCCCTTACGCGGTTGCACTTGGTAGCCCGCGCTGAGCATCTCGCGCTGCACCGCGGCTTCGAAATACGCGGGAATGCGCTCCGTAGACCAGGAGAAAGTCAGGTCATCTCCATAGCGAGTGTAGGTAGCGCCAGCGCGACGCGCTAGTTCGCTTAACGCTTCGTCTAGCTCGAA
>CAZSIG010000254.1:0-1128 GCA_964606195.1 uncultured Anaerolineales bacterium | reverse complement strand
CCTTACTATCCGGCTCTTTGGAGAGCAACGCCTCTAACCCGGGAATGATTAGCACGTTGCCGGCTTTAGAGGCGAGCGAAGCTAATGTGCCCAATTCTTGCAGGCGCATTATCTGCGGATTATCGCGCATCAGCTTAGCGGTATTCGCTTTGGCGCGCGCTGCCGCGGTCTCATGGCGCGCCGCGACCAATTCGGCGCGCCCGCGCCGATCAGCCTCTACCTCTTGCAAAAAGACGTTGCGCACGATGCCCGGCAGGATTACGTCCTTCACTCCGACGCGATTCAACGTCACTCCATATTGCTCGGCGCGAGTTGTCACATCTTCCAGCAACTGGGAGGAGAGCGCGTCGCGGTCTTCCAGCACCTCCTCGACGGTGCGGACACTGATACTCTCGCGTAGGGTGAGCTGCAAGTCTTGGTAAAGTTGGTTGATGTAGCTCTCGACGTTGTGTACCGCGGCTACGGGGGCACTAACTGTGTACTGTGCGACCAGCGTCACCCGAATGGGCACTTTATCTTTACTCAAGACCTCTTGCCCTTGAATAGTCTGGCTGGTCTCGCGAACATCCACTTTAGTGATATGGCGATGTTGCCAGAACCAAAGGTTGTAGCGCCCCGGCTCTAACAATTTATCGAATTTCCCATTTTGATACAATAAACCGCGTTCGTACTCCCAAACCTCGACAATCTCTCTTCCGTACATCGCGCCTCCTAATTTTTAACTCAGAAATGGAAAGTAGGCGCAGGCTTTAGCCTGCGTGATAACGACCATCCGGTCGGTAATTGGCAGCCCAAAAGGCCTTTCGTCTGCTGGCAACCGCGTGCGGAGTTGAAATTGATGACAGGGCGTTGGAACGTCCGGAAGAATCACTCGCGAGCGATTTTCGGGACGAACACTTGCCCTGTCAGGTATCCTCTCAACTGCAAGGCGACGCGGTCGCTGCGGAATTTCACCGCGAGACTGACGACCTTTCGGGTAGGGAGATACCTATGCGGCGCAGCCGCATAGGTATCAAAAAGGATTCCTAGATGCGGTACGCTCTGACCTACTGGCGAGCGCCGCGGGAATAATCATTGATAATTTTAACACAAATAGGCGATTGAGTCAAACCGCGCAAAAGAATCAGT
>CAZSIG010000253.1:0-6090 GCA_964606195.1 uncultured Anaerolineales bacterium | reverse complement strand
GTGAAACGCATGTCACCACAACGTTCATTGAAAATCATATTCGCGGCGCGCTAAAAAATTGTCCAGAAAACTCTGCGCTCTTTGTGCTCTCGGCGGTAAAATTATCCTGAAGGTGCATAAGTCCTACTAGTGGTGTTTTCTTTGCAAAGTAGCTTGTTAATAATTCGTATTTGGTGTTATAATCTAAACGCGCGGGACTTACGCAGAAAGAATTATTTTACCGCAGAGTTGCAGAGAACGCGGAGTTGTCTATGTATTGCTTGCATTCATTGCTAGTCAGTAGAGGGCATTCTTGCTAATCTCTGCGCTCTCGGCGTCTCTGCGGTGAACTTTTTGCACGTAATTGCGTAAGTTCTACGCGTTTAGGAGGTGGTGAAAGGAGGTGAGAGAAAAAGTAAATCTAACATAAAGCCGGTCGGTTGTAAACTTGAATTTGAAGCGTGAAACATAAGGAGAAGAAAAAATGAGACTTTACCGTGTTTGGGCTTTAGTCAGTATTGTAGCATTGCTTGCCGGCGTGTTATCCGGCTGTGCCGCGCCGACGCCACAAGTCGTGGAGAAAGAGGTAGTCGTAGAGAAGGTTGTCAAGGAGACGGTCGAGGTGGAGCGAGAGGTCGCGGTCGAGAAAGAGGTAGTCATCACCGCGACGCCGAAGCCGAGGGGGGGAGAAATTACCTACGGGCTGACATTAATCGTCTCCGGCATTGACCCCCACTCTGGTTCATCGTCTGAGTTGGGTATCTTCTTGACTAGCGTGTACGATCCGCTGGTCTGGCAAGATGAGGAGGGCAATTACCATCCCGGGCTTGCCAAGAGTTGGGAGATTTCCGATGATGGTCTGGTATACACTTTCCACCTGCGCGATGACGTGAAGTTCCACGATGGCGAACCTTTCACCGCGGAGGCGGTCAAGGTCAATTTTGATCGCATAGTAAACCCCGAATTACAATCGCGCAAGGCAGTCTATATGATGGGATCTTATGACCATACGGAAGTTATAGACGATTACACCGTCAAAGTACATTTCACAGAACCGTACGCGCCCTTCCTCGATTCGGTCAGCCAGGTATATCTGGCGATCGCGTCGCCCAAGGCATTGGCGGAATGGGGGCTTGAAGAATATCGCGAGCACCAGGTCGGCACGGGGCCATTTATGATCGAGGAATATGTGCCCAAAGATCATGTCGTGTTAGTCAAAAACCCGGATTACAACTGGGCGCCAGAGATTATGTTGCACCAAGGCCCCGCGTATCTGGACAAAATCACCTTCCGCTTCTACCCCGACGCCGCGACGCGCGTGCCCGCACTTGAATCGGGCGAGGCGCAAATCATGGGCGAGATTCCCCCCATCGAAGCGAATCGGCTGATGTCGAATCCTAACTTCGCGATCTATCCCGTCGAGATTCCCGGACAGTCGTTGCAGATGTTCATCAACACCGCCAAATTCCCCACCGATGACCTCAAAGTTCGCGAGGCGTTGATCTACGGCTGCGACCGCGAGGCGATCGTCAATGGGATCTTCAGGGGCTTCTCCCCTGTCGCGCATGGTCCCTTGGGACGCAAGACGCCGTTCTACTACGCGGGCATCGAGGGCATGTACCCATATGACCTGGAGAAAGCGAAATCGCTCTTTGCGGAGGCAGGTTGGACCGATTCTGATGGTGATGGAGTGTTAGACAAGGATGGCGAAGACTTCGTACTCAACACCATTCTCATGGGGTGGGGCGGCATGCCCGAAGTTGGCACCGCGATGCAAGGTCTCTATCGCCAGTTGGGCGTCAAGTTGGAGACGCAAATACTCTCTTATCCCGCGGCGTTGGAAGCCGCGCGCAATGGCGAACATCACCTGATTCCGATGGCGCTCAGCAGCAGCGATCCCGATATTCTATCGAGCTACTTCCACTCCGACAACATCGCGGATGGTTTTGCCTGGTCTAAATACCCTGACCCCGAACTCGATGTGTGGTTAGAAGAGGGGGCGCGGACTATGGATGAAGCGGCGCGAGCAGACCTATACGCGCAGGCGCAGGAGCGCATCATGGAACAGGCATTGATTATCCCCATTCGCGACTACGTCAACCTGAATGGCGCAAGCTCGGATATAAATGGGCTGCGCTACAGTTTGCAGGGCTGGTTCCCCTGGCTCTATGATGTATACGTAGAAGAATAGAAGTTAGATCAGACCTGGCAGGTTTGAAAACCTGTCAGGTCTTTACCTCAGCCGACCCTTTTGAGAGGTGCGCGATGTCACGTTATATCCAAAGACGGTTGCTAATCATAATTCCCGTACTATGGGGTGTCATCACCCTCGTATTTTTCTTCATGTACATGCTGCCCGGTGATCCCGCGTTGGCTATTCTTGCGGAATCTGGCGGCAAAGCGAAAGATATCGCCGCGCTGCGGACACAATTGGGCTTGGATGATCCGCTGCCGGTGCAATATTTCCGGTTTCTCCGCAACGCCCTGCGCGGTGATTTCGGCAAATCCATCTTCCTGCATAGACCGGTATCTGAAGTGCTCTGGGAAAATCTGCCATCCTCTATCGAGTTAGCGATAGGGGGCGTCAGCGTCGCGGTGGTCATCGGGTTCACACTGGGTATTCTGGCGGCGCTGTATCACAATACCTGGATCGACCGCGCCTGCATGGTTTTAGCCGTCGCGGGCGTCTCGATGCCCAATTTCTGGCTCGCGCTGCTGTTCATGTATGCTATCAGCGCGATCAGCCTGCGCTACGGCGTCACCCTGCTCCCCATCACCGGTCAGGGAGACCTCAAGCATTTGATTTTGCCAATGTTCGTGCTCGGCTT
Source organism: uncultured Anaerolineales bacterium (assembly GCA_964606195.1). GTDB lineage: Bacteria > Chloroflexota > Anaerolineae > CAZSIG01 > CAZSIG01 > CAZSIG01. The sequence goes on along the minus strand of CAZSIG010000253.1, from coordinate 3,283 downwards.
CTCCGCGTCCGGCTCATTAGCTCGTCTAGTGCGCTCTAGCATGTTGGAGACCATGCGCCAGGACTACATCGTCACCGCCCGCGCCAAAGGAGTGCGCGAATTTTGGATCGTCATTCGCCACGCGCTGCGCAACGCGCTTATTCCAGTCATTACCATGCTAGGCTTGACCTTCGGCGCGTTGTTAGGTGGCACCGTCATCATCGAGACGGTGTTCTCGCGGCGCGGTTTAGGTCGCACTATCGTAGATGCCATCATCTGGAAAGACCTCCCTATCGTGCAAGGCGCGGTGCTGCTCACCGCCGCGTTGTATATGCTGGTAAATCTAATTGTGGACATCTCCTACGCGGTGATCGACCCGCGTATTCGTTACGAGTAGGACAGGTTTCCATACCTGCCGCAAAACGGCGGCTATGGAAAGCCGCTCTACAGATCACCACAAAATAAAAGTTGGTGAAAATTCGTGAAATTCGTGGCAAAAAGAACTTGATACAGAGGTGAAACTTGTCTGAAGAATGTCGCCCGATTCCCCCCCAAGATGATAGTCTCGCGATAAAGAGAACACAGTCGGATAACCCCTGGCGTATCGCGCTTCGCATGTTGATCAGAAACAAAACCGCGATGACCGGCTTGGCAGTGTTGATTATACTCGCGTCGCTGGCGGTCATCGCGCCGACGATCGCCCCCTACGACCCTGATGAGGTAGATATTCTACATCAGTTAGAACCTCCCAGCCCCGTTCATCTGCTCGGCACCGACCTCTACGGACGTGATATCCTGAGCCGCATCTTCTTCGGCGGGCGCATCACCCTCGTCGTCGGCTTGATCTCGGTCGCCATCGCGGCATTCATCGGCATTATACTCGGACTAATATCTGGCTATTACGGCGGCATCGCGGACTCGCTTATCATGCGCTTCGTAGATATTTTGCTGTCGTTTCCGCGCGTGCTGCTGGCATTAACTATCGTGGGAATGTTGGGTCCAGGACTACTGAACGTCATGATCGCGGTCGGCATCGCGGGGATCACGGGGTATGCGCGGTTGGTGCGCGGGACGGTATTGAGCACGCGCGAGGAGGTCTACGTCGAGGCGGCGCGGGCGATTGGCTGTCCAGATATGAAAATTCTATTTCGCCATATTCTCCCGAACGTCGTCGGTCCCGTCATCGTGTTAGCGACTTTGGATGTCGCATCGGCAGTACTCGCCGCGTCGTCCCTCAGCTTTCTCGGACTAGGGGTACAGCCGCCGACCGCGGAGTGGGGCTATATGCTCAACGAGGGACGAAACTATCTTCGCAGCGCGCCCTGGATCACCTTCTTCCCCGGCATGACGATCATGATCTCGGTACTCTCCATCAACATGCTGGGCGACGGGTTGCGCGACGCGCTCGACCCTAGATTGAAATTATAAAACTATTTTGTAAACGGGACACTGATTGACACAGATTTACGCTGATTTGGTTGTTTTATAGAAAAAATCAGTCAGGACTTACGCAACTTCGGTTTATTTTTACCGCCGAGTACGCGGAGAGCGCGGAGATTAAGATGAATGACCTTCATCGACCAGTGACGTCCAACGAGAGCGTAACTCCGCGTACTCTGCGTCTCTGCGGTGAAATTATTATGAATTTGCGTAAGCCCTATCAGTATTTATCAGTGCAAATCAATGTCCAACCATTAGAGAGGAAACAAATCGCGTGGAAGTAGACAAAAAAACACTCAAAAAGGCAGAGAATCTCGCTCCTCGACTGGTGGAGCTTCGCCGCGACATCCATCGCTATCCCGAATTAGGCTTCGAAGAATTCAAAACATCCAAACTAGTTTGCCAGTACCTCGATCATCTGGGAATTCCTTATCGTAACGGAGTAGCAACCACAGGTATAGTCGCGGAGATCGGAGAGGGAAAACCAGTCATCGCGTTGCGCGCCGATATGGACGCGCTGCCCATTCTCGAACGCACCGGCTTGTCCTTCGCTTCCGAGGTGCCCGGCAAGATGCACGCCTGTGGGCACGACGCACACACCGCGGCGTTAGTGGGTGCCGCGATGTTACTGAACGATATGCAGCTCTCGCCGGGCACGGTGCGTCTGATATTTCAACCATCCGAAGAGAGCGCGGATGAAGATGGCAAAAGCGGCGCGGACCGCATGGTAGAGGCGGGAGCGATGAATGATGTGGACGCGGTCGTCGGCTTGCACAACGTGGTTGACAATCCCCCCGGTACGATTCTCGTCTCGCCCGGCCCGATTCTCGCCGCCACCGATATGTTTGAGATCACGATTCATGGTCGCGCTAGTCACGGCGCGTATCCCCATCGCGGCGTGGATGCCATCGTCCTCGCGGCGCAAGTCGTCAATGCTATTCAAAGTATCGTCGCGCGGCAGATCGATCCAATGGAAGCGGGAGTTGTGACCGTCGGCACAATTACCGGCGGACGGAAAGCCAATATCATCGCAGAACAGGTCGAGTTGACCGGCACAATGCGCAGTTTCGACGCAGGAGTACGCCAGCGACTGCTGAAAGGGTTGATCGAGGCTTGCGGGCTGGCGCGGTGGCAGGGCGGAGATTATGAACTGGTTATGAGTAAGGGACATCCCGCGACGATCAATGATCCCGAAATGACCGATCTGGTAATCAAGGTTGCGGAGGGCTTTGACTTCACCGTCGAAGAGGAAAAACCGTCGCCCGTCTCGGAGGATTTCAGTTTGCTCTCCAGCCTCGCCCCAGGCGTCTATTTCCTGATTGGCGCGGCGCTCGATGATGGTCGCCCTATGCGTTACGCGCATAACGCGGAGTTCGATCTGGACGATGAACGCTTCCTACCCATCGCCTCCACCATGCTCGCGGAACTGGCGCGGCATTATTTGTGGAATAAGGCACAAAAACAGTCGAACGATGACGAGGCTATAGGCTTCGTATGACCGCGAATATATGACGGGCAAAAAAGTCATATTTTTTAGATATAGAACTTACGCAAACCGCGCGGAGAACGCGGAGTTTTTCTAAAGAAATATTTTAGCAACCAGTATACGCGGTCATGTACGTTCATTTATGGTCATATTTTTTAGATGGCAGAAACGGGTTAAAAACTCTGCACTCTCCGCGTTCTCTGCGGTAAAACAACTCTTTTTGCATAAGTCCTACCAAGAATAAATTATTGTGCATGGAAAACAGCTCAGCGAACTGACAGAAACCGATATTGACCTGCACTTCGCGGCGAACGAGGGTTTCAACTTTGAGAAATTAGGAACTTGTATTCAATGCGGGACATGCAGTTCCTCGTGTCC
>CAZSIG010000252.1:0-6092 GCA_964606195.1 uncultured Anaerolineales bacterium | reverse complement strand
CATACACGGTTATAAATATTCTAGGACTTACGCAGATTTCAGACTTCCGAAGTTTTCCGAAACTTCGGAAGTCTCCGCCCGCGTTTATTGGCATTCATTAGTAGTCATTTATAACCCGCTCGCGCAGATTTAATGTGAAGTTGCGTAAGTCCTATATTCATTAAAAGTCATATTCGCGGCGCGATAAAAAACTACCCAGAAATCTCTGCACTCTCCGCGCCCTCAGCGGTGAATTTATTCTGAACTTACATAGTCCTACTAAATCTCTGCGCGCTCGGCGGTGAATATTTAGCGCGCAGTTGCATAAGTCTTGCATGTGGTTACAATAATAAGTTTGCTACTAAATGCACAAATTGACACGAATAAGTGTTGTCTGGAGGAAAATTAATGAAGTATCTGATTAGACGCGAGGATGGCCGAGCCGTACTGGAGTATCTGTTAGCAATTTTGCTTAGTGTATGTGTGGCTATCGTTCTCCTATATTTTTTGGGGATTATTGACTTACCATTCTTGAAATAGAACGGTTACGACACATCGCGTAAGGGTAAATACAGTGCAATGGAGTACAAAAAATGAATCGGCGCATAGTTGTTACCGGCATGGGCGCGGTGACGCCCGTCGGCAATAATCTTCAAGAGACTTGGCAAAATCTAATCAACGGACGTTCGGGCGTTGGCGCGATAACTTACTTCGACCACCGCGCACACAATGTCCACATCGCGGGCGAGGCGCGCGCTTGGGATCCCCTGGCGCACTTCTCGCGCAAGGAGCTGCGGCGTACAGATCCCTTCGCTCGTTTTGCCATAGTCGCCGCGCGCGAAGCGGTCGCTCAGGCGCGCTTGAAAATCACTGACGATAACCGCTACCGCGTCGGCGTACTCGTCGGTTCTGGCGTGGGAGGATTGGGGACATACACCGAAGAGTTTAAGGTTTTGGCGGGTAAAGGTCCCTCGCGCATCAGCCCGCTGTTAATCCCGCTGATTATCATCGACTCGGCGGGAACGCGCATCGCGATGGAGTTCGGTATGCGCGGTCCCAACTACGCGGTTGTCTCTGCCTGCTCGACCGGCGCGAATGCCATTAGCACCGCGTATTATCATCTGCGCGCAAGCGCGGCGGATGTCATGGTCGCCGGGGGCAGCGAAGCGGCGATTACACCGATGGGGATCGCCGCGTTCGACCGTATGCGCGCCCTATCACATCGTAACGACGAACCGCAACGCGCCAGCCGTCCCTTCGATGTGCAGCGCGACGGTTTCGTGATGGGCGAGGGCGCGGGAGTTATGGTGTTGGAGACATTAGAACACGCGCTGAAGCGCGGCGCGGTGCCGTTGGCAGAATTGATTGGCTACGGCAGTACCAACGATGCCTATCATATCGCCGCGCCGTTGGACACGGGCGAGGGCGCGGCTGCCGCGATGCGCGCCGCGTTTGCTGATGCCAATATCCAGCCCTCCGATGTCGATTACATCAACGCGCACGGCACCAGCACTTCCCTCAATGACCCGATTGAGACCGCGGTGATTAAAGAGGTATTGGGCGAACATGCCTACAATGTGCCTGTAAGTTCCATCAAATCGATGATTGGGCACACGCTCGGGGCGGCGGGCGCGATTGAGGCGCTCGCCAGCATTCAGGCTATTCGCGCGGGCATTGTTCCCCCCACGATTAACTACGAGTTCCCCGACCCCAAATGTGACCTCGACTATGTTCCCAATGTAGCCCGCGAGGCAAATATTCGCGTCGCGGTGAGCAACTCCTTCGGCTTCGGCGGGCACAATTCGGTGCTGGTCTTTCGAAAGTATGAAGATGAGGGGAGCACAGATGAACACTGATTGGTACTGATTTTTTGTCCTTTTGAGTGGTGACTGAATAGCAAGTGACAGTTAAAATGATGATGATTCAACCACCAAGGACACAAAGAACACTAAGATAATTCATGGTTTTGAATGAGCGTATTTGACCGCGTATAAGTACTATTAACAGAAAAAATACTTGGTGTTCTTCGTGCTCTTAGTGGTTAAATTATCGTATTACTTTTCTCTATTACTTGTTTCTTTACCATTACTCCCTTTTGAGCGGCAAAAACCGCGCCACTTGACGCGAAAAAGCGAAAATAAGTGAAAATTCGTGAAATTAGTGGCAGAAAATCTGTAGAGAGCCTGAAATGAGTGAATTTGCAGTTGAATCCTCCGAAGTTAGCCAACATGACGTGGTATCCGTAGACCGCGTCTTTGAAATTTCCCTGTTTATCCTCGCGCTGTTCGTCTACCTCTTCACTCGCCTGAACGCGCTTGAAGAGTTCCCCATATATTTTTTCTGTGACGAAGCAGTACAAACGGTGCTCGCTGATGACCTGCTGCGTAACGACCTGCGCGACTTTCAAGGCACCCTGCTTCCCGCCTATTTCAAAAACGACATGCTGTGGAACCTGTCACTGTCGGTCTACATTCACGCCCTCACCGTTGGGCTGTTCGGCAAATCGATTTTCATCACTCGCGCCACCTCAGCGGTAGTTAGCCTGCTCGGCGCGGCGGCGGTCGGACTAATCCTCAAGCTCATCTTCAAGAGCCGCTATTGGTGGAGCGGTGTCCTCTTCATGGCGATTACCCCCGCATGGTTTCTCCATTCCCGCACCGCGTTTGAGACAGTGATGATGGTCTCGTTCTACGCCTGTTTTCTGCTCTGCTATTTGCTCTATCGTCACCGCGCACCGCACTACCTGTACGCCGCGCTCCTCTTCGGCGCGGCGACCTTCTACGCCTATACCAACGGGCAGGCGGTGATGGCGGCTACCGGATTACTGCTGTTCATCTCCGATTTCAAATATCACTGGCGCAATCGTCGCACTTTACTCATCGGCGTCGCGGTCGCGGCTATTATAGCGTTGCCCTACTTTCGTTTTCAAGTCACGCACCCCGACGCGGTACACTTCCAATTTCGCAAACTCGACTCCTATCTTTTCAAGCCAATACCCCTGGCAGACAAACTGGCGCGATTTCGCGACACCTATCTGCGCGGTCTCAGCCCGCGCTATTGGTTTTTTCCTCACAAGTACGATATGGCGCGCCATCGTATGAAAGGTTATGGACATATCCACATCGCGACACTGCCGCTCTTTTTAATCGGCGCGGCGTTGAGCCTGTGGCGATTTCGTTCGTCCGAGCATCGTACTTTACTCATCGCCTGTCTCGCCGCCCCCATCGGCGCGGCTACGGTGCAGGTGGGTATCACGCGCGTGCTCGCCTTCATCGTCCCCACGGCTATCCTGACCAGCTTGGGTTTGGATTGGCTCGTGAGTCGCTTTGAGAGACGTATTACTCCAGAAGTGACGAGCGGCGTTATATTCGCGGCGTTGACCGTCGCGGCTTATGGCATGATGAACGACGCCCTGACGAACGGCGCGCTGTGGTTTCGCGATTACGGCTTGGGCGGAATGCAATGGGGCGCGCGCCCGTTGTTCACTGATATTGTCCCCGATTACCTACGCCAAGATGAGCGAAATTTAGTCATGCTCACGCCGACCTGGACCAACGGCACGACGGTGCTGGCGCGGTTCTTCCTATCGGCTGATGAGGCGCGGCGCGCCCCGATGTACAACGTGGACTATTTTCTCAGCGAGAAGCGCGCCCTAAATGACCACATGTTACACGTTATGACCGCGCCGGAGTACGAGCGTGCCCTAGACAGTGACAAATTCAGCGCGGTGAAGGTCAAAAGTGTGCTGCATTATCCCGATGGCTCGCCCGGTTTTTACTTCGTGCGCCTCGCGTACGTCGATAACATAGACGATATTTTCGCCGCGGAGCGAGAGGCGCGGCGGCAGCTTGTAGAGAATCAACTTATAATTGATGGTGAGATGGTGACGGTGCGCCATTCACTGCTCGACGCGGGGCGCATTTACGATATATTCGACGACGACACCTTCACGCTGGGGCGTGTCATGGAAGCTAACCCCGCGGTGTTCGAACTGATATTCCCCGAACCGCGCGCGGTCGCTGGCTTAGCTGCCGATTTCGGCTCGTTCGATTTCAAATGGGACATCAAGCTCTATTCACCGAATGCGGATGAGCCGGTAGTCTACACCGCCACTCACCGCGAAAATCCCCCCGACCCGCATATAGAAATCACATTCGACCAAAGCCTCGCGCAGGTCTCCAAAATGCGTATCGAGATTTTGGACTTGCACGCGGGGGATAGAGCCAAGATTCACATTCGCGAATTGCAGTTACGGTTCAACCACAAAGGGCACCAAGAACACTAAGGCGACCTTTACTGCGGATGATAGTTTTTGACCGCGTATGTGCGTTCGCGTCATTGATCGAAAACTTCTTGGTACTCTTCGTGTTCTTAGTGGTTAAATTATCGTATTACTTTTCCCTATCACTTACTACTTTACCCCTACTAGAAAATCAGTGTTTATCAGTGTAAAGCTGTGTTCGATGAAAAAGGAGGTGTCGATTAGGAAGAATAACAAGTTGATGATAACGCGTGGTGTTTATATTGTGCCGCAGGCGTTTGTGCCTGCGTTTAGTTTCGTTGAACCAATTTCAGCGTATTGAAAGAAGGAGTGGATAATGAGAACCAAGAATACTTTAGTTTTTGCCGTTTTCGTCGCGGTCGCGGTTTTGACCTTTAGTGGAGCGAGTATCGCTGGCGCGCAAACCTTGCCCTATGATGAGGGCACCCAAGACAGCGGCGCGATCTATCGCGTTTACCTGCCTGTCGAGACGTGGAATCAAGACCTGATAGTCCACGCTCACGGTTACGTAGACCCCGACGAGCCGATACACATCGTCGAGGAACATCTTTACCTGCCCGATGGTACATATCTCCCGCAGTGGGCTGTTGATCAGGACTTCGCATTCGCGACTACCAGTTACAGCACCAACGGATTGGCGGTCGCTGAGGGGCTGGTGGATGTGGTCGATTTGGTGGATATCTTTGAGACGAATTACGAGACCCCGCGCCGCGTTTATCTGATTGGAATGTCGGAAGGTGGGCTGATTACCACCCTCGCGGTCGAGCAGTATCCCGAAATATTCGACGGCGGGCTGGCAGCCTGCGCGCCGCTGGGCGATTTTCGTGAGCAGATGGACTACATCGGCGATTTTCGCGTCGTGTTCGATTATTTTTTCCCCGATTTGATGCCCAGCAGTCCCATCAGCATTCCCCAGTCGCTCATGGATGGGTGGGATACCTATTACACGGTTAATATCCTGCCGGAGATTTCCGCGCCGCAAAACGCCGCGCAGTTGACGCAGTTATTCGGCGTTACCGAAGCGCCCTATGACACGAACACGCCCGACACCGCGTTTATGACCGTTTATGCGGTGCTGCGTTTCAACGTATTCGCCACGAACGACGCGGAGGAGAAGCTGGGCGGGCAGCCATTCGATAACCAAGAGCGCGATTATAGCGGTTCGATGAATGACATCGCACTCAACGCGGGGATCGCGCGCTTCAGCGCGGATCAATCTGCGCTCGACACGCTCGCGGCGGAGACCACCACGACCGGGCAATTGCAAGTGCCCCTAGTGACGCTCCATACGCCGCTCGACCCCGTAGTGCCCTATTGGCATGAAGCACTGTACGAACAGAAGGTCGCGGCGCAGGGGCGCACGAATTGGCTCGACAGCCGCGTGGTCAATGGTACTGATGATAATGGCTATGGGCATTGCACCTTCACCACCGCGGAGGCACAAGATGCGTTGATGCTATTGGTGAGCCGCGTCGATCAGGCGCAGGCAAGCGCGCCCACCATGACCGAGTGGGGTATCGTCGCGCTAATCGGCGCGGTCAGCGCGGGCTTATGGTTCACCCGTTCGCGAATATAGTAGTACTCAAGCCTCCCGCAGGTTAAGCAACCTGCGGGAGGCTACTAATAATCTTACATATAGGAGGAAATACACATGGAAGGTTTTGAGACAATTGTTACACGTAGGAGCATCCGCAAATACACCGCGGAACCGGTATCGGAGGAATTGATTAAAAAGCTGCTCGACGCGGCGATGAGCGCGCCATCGGCGGGCAACCAGCAACCCTGGCACTTCGTCGTCGTGACCGACCGCGCCGTGCTCGACGAGATACCC
>CAZSIG010000251.1:0-6104 GCA_964606195.1 uncultured Anaerolineales bacterium | reverse complement strand
CATATCGCCCGGTAACCGCGCCATGTCTCCGGCACCAATTTATTTTCGAGGTAGTTACCATGAGCGGTGCCACACCGCCAATGAACGAAAATCGCCGCGGCGCGGTAGCGGCGGTATGGGGATACCGCCCTGACGTATTGCACAGGGCGCAATCCCCATTGCGCCTATTTTCGAGGTAGCGCGGCGCGAAATGAGACACTGATTAACACTGATTTTCATAGCTCTACGTGGATTTGTGTAGGGCAGGTTTCCATACCTGCCGTTCTGGTCAGTGATCTAGAACGGCGGCTAAGAATACCCCCGCGGGTAGGCTTCGCGCAGCCGCCCTGGTATCATGATAGCCAGCGCGGGGAGACCGCAGCCGCCCGTGAGGCCTCCAGCTCGGTCCGTAGATTGGTCCCCCGCGCTGGACAATACTAGGCTGGTAAGTTATAATAATGTTTGCTGGTGAGCATAGTAAGACCGTATTGTCCGCCCTGCGGCCGCGAGTCTGGGCGTAGACTGGTTCCCCGGGCAGAGATAACGAAGAGAATGCGGGGCTGGGAGCCCGAATACCAGGTAGGGGCATCCTCTCTGACCAGTAGCTCACCTGAATCAGAGTAATTAATTTACGGAGGATAAGGAGCAAGGTAATGAATAAAGATAAAGGGCATAAATTGTATGTGGGTATTGATGTCGCCAAAGAGACCTTTGCCGCCGCGATATGGGAGCCGCAGACCGCCACCGCGCGCTATCTCGGGCAGTGGGCGAATACTCCTGCGGGGCTCACCGCATTCACCCAGGTACTTCAGCCCCCGGAGTTCGGCGTGCATCTCATCATGGAACCCACTGGGGGTTACGAATGGTTGTTGGTACAGTTAGCTTACCAACAAGAGTGGGCGGTGAGTCTGCCTAACCCCAAACGGGTCCGGGATTGGCTCAAAGGGGGGGGACAGCGCGCCAAAACGGATGCGGTGGATGCGCGGGGGCTCGCGGCCTACGGGGCCACCCAACACCCCACGCCCCAACAGCCGCTACCGGCCGAGGTGCAGGAGTTGGATCGGCTGCTACACCGCCAGCAAGATTTGGAACACCTCTTACGCCAAGAACGTAATCGGCAAGGCAGTGGGGCCACTTGGCAAGGCTTGCCGGAGGCCGTCCGCACCAGTCTGGCGAGGTGATCGCGGCTTTAGAAACCTCCCTCGCGCAGATCAACCGCGCCATCACCGCCCTGTTCCAAGAACATGCCCCCTTACAGGCGCACCGCCAGCGGCTGGAAAGCGTCCCCGGTATTGGGCGCAAGATCGCTCCCTACCTCTTAGTACTACTGTATCGCTGGGACGCCTTGACCGCCGCGACCGGGGCTGCCAAGGGCTTGACCGCTTATGTAGGCCTAGATCCCCTCACCTATACTAGCGGGCGGCGCAGCTATAAACGCGCCGCCATCTCTAAGATGGGTAACCCCACCATACGTCGGCTGTTGTATATGGGCGCCCTCGGCGGTGTAGGGGGCGCTAATCCGTTGCGGGACTTTTATTAGCGGTTGGTCGGGCGGGGCAAAGCCAAGAAGCTGGCCTTAGTCGCCGCGGCGCGGAAGATGCTGGTGTGGAGCTTGATGATCTTCCGCCAAGAACAACTTTTTGATCCCCAGCGTGCCACCCCCCCAGACGTGAACCACGCATTGGAGACTTGACAAAAACGAGAGAATCTACGCGAGTATTTTGCACTTCGCGGCTGTCGCACTCACCAACGTTTACCCCACGAATCTGCGTTGATCCAAACATAATTGAACAAGGGAGCGAATAAATGAGTGACTATATAGAGTTACAATTCGAACAGACGGACGACCACATTTGGGTACGCATAAACGAATCTACACTTGGACAACCGCGAGGTAAATTATCACCACCTTTTACACCAGCAGAAGCCATAGAGCGATTGGAAGAGGCTGATTCCCCCGAAGATGAACAGGCTGATATGGGACAGCAACTATATAACGCGCTCAAAGAGGCAGAGGTCGCGGACGCGTTGCGTATGGCAATGAGCCAAGCTCGGCGCACCAGCGAAGAGATTATTTTACAACTGCGGTTCGACGAGAGCGCGGTGGGATTGGCAGGGCTACCCTGGGAATTGCTTCACGATGGCAGACGTCATCTCCTAGCTGCCGGAGCGATAGACCTGACACGGTATATAACTTACGATGAAGGGGTAGTACCATTGCGATTGGAATCACCGCTGCGTGTCTTGCATATCGGCGCGTCACCGAAAGGGTTGTCTCCCCTCAACATCGCGGCTTCGGTAGAAGCACTAAAATCCGTGCCCGATTTGCAAATCGAAAGTTTGCCTAACGCGACCTACGATGCCTTGTTGGCGCGGTTAGAGAGAGAGCCGCGCGCTCATGTGCTGCATTTCGATGGACATGGAGGCATAAGAGAAGGCAAATCAGTGCTCTGTTTTGAGAAAGGTGAATCTGCCGAGATAGATTTTGTAACGGCAAAAGACCTCTGTAACGCGCTCCATAATCAAGTCTCGCTGGTGGTACTCAACGCGTGTCAATCATCACAATTGAAGGATGAGATGAAAACCATCTTCGAGGGAATGGCGCCGGCACTCATAGAAACGGGAATACCCGCGGTGGTGGGAATGCAATTCCCCATCTTTGATCAATCCGCTATTCGTTTCATCGGCGCTTTCTACAACGCGCTTATGCGCAAAGAACCACTGACGCGCGCGATGACCGCTGCCAGAAAGTGGCTCTATCGCGAGGGCAGTTGGTATATCCCCACTCTCTACCTGCGAAGCGATGAACCAACAGGACAATTGTTCGCTCAGGATGAAGATATGAATCAAGATTTCGCGGAGCAATCGGCACAACGAGATGCGATGGAACGCGCCTTACTGGAACGGTTAGATGAAATCTCCCAAAACATGAAACCGCCCGAAGAGGATTGGGAAGTCATTGGACAAGAATATCGCAACTATTTGGTTAGTGAACTGAAAGACCACATCATTCGCGGTTTCGCTCCACAAGTGGATAACAGCGTGCTCAGCCTGCCGCTCGCCAAGATTTTCCTGCCTTTGCAAGCGCTCGAGGGGCGTCCCGCGCTGGCGGAGTACGCGGATGAAGATTTGCGTCGCCAAATCGCCAGCGAGTTCGGTAACGAACTCGATTGGCAGCAGCGTCGCGTGGAGATAGAGAGACGTTATACGCAGTTGCAGGCGCGCCAAACCGCGCAGCGTTCCCTATCTCTAGCCGACCTACTCAAAAACACGCGCGCGGTGTTGTTGGGCGACCCGGGCATGGGCAAGACGACGGTCACAGAGTATATCACCTACGCGTTGGCGGCGGACAATATTGAGCATATTGGGAATAGTGTGCGCGGTATGACGCCAGTATTGGTCAGGATAACGAACTATGGACAGGCTTTTGAGGGTGATAAGACCCTGCATCTCATCGACTACATTGAGGAGAATCTGACGTCGCGTCCCAAATTCGGACGGTATCTGCGCCGCGAAATAGAAGAGGGTAACTGTTTGGTCATTCTGGATGGGTTGGATGAGGTGGCTGACCCCGCGCTGCGCCGCCAGGTCACGGACCGAATTCAGGAGATGGTGGCAAGCTATAGCGACAATTGTTTCATGGTCACCAGCCGCATTGTAGGCTACGACTTATCGCCGCTGACGCGCGAGTTCAAACATGCCACGCTTCAGGAGCTAACGCAAGAGGATCGGGAACGATTTATCCATCTTTGGTACAATGAGATACAAAAGGCGACTCGCGAGGTGGCGCGCACCAAAGGCGCGAATGACCTGATAGAGGCACTGCGCGACAAACCCCAAATCGCGCGTCTGGCAGCCAATCCCCTACTGTTGACTATAATCGTATTGATGCACTGGCGCGGCACCAAACTGCCCAGCCGCCGCGTTCAGGTCTACGAGAATGCCACCGATACGCTAATCGAATATTGGACACAACAACGCGGAGTGGAACTCGACGCCGTGGAGACTAAAGCCATTCTGGCACCGATTGCTCACTATATCATTTCCAGCAATGTCGCGGGTGTGATCGCCCATAGTGATTTGCTGCCCCGTTTCTATCGCGGCATCATGGAATGGCACGGTTGTTGTGAGGCGGAATCCCGCAAAATGGGAAAAGAACTGCTCAAAGATTTGAACGAACACAGTGGACTATTCCTGAAGCGCGGCTTAGACCAAAACAATCAATCGGTTTATGGTTTTATGCACCTGACCTTCGGCGAATACCTGGCGGCGTTACAGATGGTCGAGGAGATGCAAAGCGGTTAATTCAAGATCAAAGACTATGCCCACCGCAGCATGTGGCACGAACCGCTGTTGTTGATGGCGGGACATCTGGCAATCTATAACCGTTCAAAAGCTAATGAATTGGTGCGCAGTATCCTGAATCTCGCTTCGCCATACGAGGAGATGCTGCAACGCGATACGCTTCTGGCGGCGGATTGTCTCGCTGACGATATATATCTCCAGCCGCGCCTGCGCGATGAGGTGTTGGACAAGTTAGCGAAACTGTTGGAGCACCTCGCGCCGCAAGTGCGAAGAGCGGCGTTAGAACATTACGAGAATCTGACAGTTACTAGTCATCGTCAAGCCGCTGCTGCCTCGTTGAGGCGCGTCTACGCGCTCGACGAGATGGAAGATTTCGATGCCATCGCGAATGAAACGCGCCTGAACTTGGCGACCGCGCTGGTTCACTTGGGAGAACTGGATACCGCCCAACCACTGCTATGGCCTTTGGATGATGAAAAGAGGGAGCCATCTCGTAGCGAAGTTCAGTTGCTCCGTTTTAAGGGTTGGAAAGACACCGCGGCTGATTATCTGCTGCAACTACAAAAGGGTAAAAATTTTCGTATTGGGACAAATTATGACCTGGCTAAATGCAGCCTGGGTCCCGTCAATGCTGAAACGGCGCGCCGTACTTTGGGGGAAACCGGACTGCGTGACTTGATAGCGGAGTTGATTGAACATACGAAGGATGAGGCTGACCGCGCCGCCTTGCGTTGGATAGCCGCGTTGATACCGAAGGTGCCTTCTACCGAAGAATTCATCGCGCTGACCGAGCCGGACGTACCTGTCCGAATTCGCCGTATGGCGGCGAAACAGCTATTGGATGGTGAATATCATACCCGCGCGGTGAAAATGCTGCGCGGCATAGCCACTAGCGAACCGGACCAGGCTGCGTCTGCGACAGAGATTCTGTTGGAAGCCGATGAGACAGCCGGTTTAGAGCAAGGGCTGTTACGCGACACCGCGCTGTTGGCTAACGATGCCAATGCGTCGCAAGCCATAGGGACATTAATGCAAATGGGAGACACCGATTTCGCATTGGCGGCGGCGTTGCATCTATTGACAACGGGGCAGCTAGATTATGGGCGTGATAGAATGTATTGGGAAGTGGTAGAGAACCTCATCGCTCACGAGCACAACGAACTTGGATCAGCCGCCGCGAGATGGCTGGCGTTGCGTCCTGGTTTCTCCTATCGACTTCAGGCATGTGAAGCGTTACTGGAAAGCAAACACATCGCACAAACTGTTCCTCTGCTACAGTATTTGGCGTACGAACAACATGATGATGCCGGGCAGCGCGCCTGTGAGCTACTGCTCAAGTACAAAGAAGCCGAAAAAGTGCATCCTCTATTGGCTCGTACAGCTAAGAAAGCTAATCCTAGACTACAGTATCAGGCAGCGCTCGCGTTGGCGCTGACCAATCGAATTGCTGGATTGACGGAGGAGAGAGTAGACCGCGCCGAGTTGAAACTGGCGATTTTGGACGAGCGTACTCACGCGTATGAGGAGGCTTTGAACAGTTTTTGTCAGATAGGTCTCTCGACGTTAGCCGCGTTAGAATTCAACGATGCCTACACCGACGCAGCTCAAGAACTAGGACGTATGGGGTTGAATATGCTCATGGGAAATGTCCCCGCTACCCCTGAACAGCTTACCGAATTGTTATACAGCCCCGCGCCTGCAATGAATGTAAACGCCGCGCTGTTCTCCCTACGCATGGGTAAGGTGCAACCATCTCGAGAAAGGTTAAGCGAACTGCTTACCATGCCACAATCCCTATCCCTGCCTGTACGCAGACAAGC
>CAZSIG010000250.1:3903-6108 GCA_964606195.1 uncultured Anaerolineales bacterium | reverse complement strand
CCGCGTCCTAATAATTGCTTTCCCGTCCCAAATCTTATTTGGGAACAAGTCTATTGTTAATATAATTGTAACGCAAATTGCGATATAGGGAAAATTCCGATTTGACAAACTACGATATTTATGTTATATTCCCGTTAGCGCTAACGATAGCGCTAACAACAAGCGATGGGGGTTGTTGATGGCTAGTCGAGTCACGATATCTGATGTCGCCCGCGAAGCGGAAGTCTCTCTGATGACTGTCTCGCGGGTTATCAATAATAAAGAGGACGTCAGCGAGGCTACGCGGCAGCGGGTATTAGAAGTCATTGAGCGGTTAGGATACCGCCCTAGCGCCATCGCGCGCGGTCTAGCCACGCAATCTACTGGAACCATCGGCTTGGTAATTCCCGATATAGCAAATCCTTTTTTCGCAGAGGTTGTACGCGGCGCGGAGCACATGGCTTACGCAGAAGGCTACAACCTCTTTTTGTGTAATACGGAGGAAGACCCATCTCGCGAGTTGGCGGTTCTGCAATCTCTGGAGGAAAAGTGTGTAGACGGAGTTATTTTATGCAGCTCGCGCCTCAGCGACGATGAATTACAGGTAGCGATCACCCGTTATCCCGCTGCGGTGTTGGTCAATCGCCGCCTGAATGGAGCCGCCGTGGGGGTAGCGATCGTAGATGATGAGAACTGTGGACGTATAGCCACTCAACATCTCATAGACGGTGGTCATCAAGCGATAGGGTTACTGGCTGGTCCATCTACTTCTAGCAGCGGGCTTATGCGTACTAAGGGATACCGCGTCACTTTATCGGACGCGGGCTTGCCTTACAAAGAGGATTGGATAAAGCACTGTTCCTCTGGCACCGAGGGGGGAAAAGACAAAACGCGTGAGTTATTGACCGCTTATCCCGAAATGACCGCGCTATTCTGTTACAACGATTTAGTCGCCGTCGGCGCGTTACAGGCTTGCACCGCGCTCGACCGCGCCGTTCCTGATGATGTGGCAATCGTGGGCACCGATGATATTTTCTTGGCGGCGCTAGTAACTCCGGCATTGACTACCTGTCACATACCCCAATACGAACTCGGCGCGCAAGCGATGCGGTTGCTCTTGAACCGCATCGACGATTGCATCGAAGAATGTGAGGAAATCGTCTTATCTCCGAAACTGATTATTCGCGTCAGCGCGCCTTAGATGGCGCCACTTAAAAAAGCTGATAGCTGCCAACTATTAGCTGAATGGCATATTATACAAGGAGGTGTGATATGTGAAACATGATACAGATCGTAAACTGGGGTTTAGTTGGTGTTGAAAGGAAAAGAATAGGAGGATAAAAAGATGAGGAAAATAAACAAGATGTTGAACTGGCTTTTGGTAATCAGCCTGCTGACTTCACTATTGCCGTTCACCGCCTTCGCCGCGCCGTTGGCGCAAGAGGTGGAGTGCGCGGAAGAGTACACAGTTCAGGCTGACGACTGGTTGAGCAAAATCGCGGATAAGTATTTGGGCGATATCATGGCATATCCGGCGATCGTCGCGGCAACTAATCAGATGAATGAGACGGATGATACTTTCACGAAAATTGACAACCCTGACATAATCGAGATTGGCTGGAAAGTATGCGTTCCCAGTTCGGACGACGCCGCGGTGTTGCTGGAAGAAGCGGGCGCGACCGCAGCGTTAAAGTCCGCGTGGGAAATGCCCACCGAGTTCTCTGAAGCGCCGATGTTGGCGGAGATGGTGGCCAGCGGCGACCTGCCGCCTGTCGAGGAACGATTGCCCACAGATGTGTTAATGGTACAACCGGTTGACAAAATCGGACAATACGGCGGCACCTGGCACCGCGCCTTCCTTGGAGTGAAGGACTTCCACGCGCTGGGACGCCTTATCTATGAGGCAGTATTACGTTGGCCGCGCAAGCCGGCTGATCCCATTCAGCCCGGTTTGGCTAAGAAATGGGAATGGTCACAGGGCGGTACTGTGCTGACCCTCTATTTCCGCGAGGGGTTGAAATGGTCTGACGGTGAACCGTTCACGGTCGATGACATCATTTTCTGGTGGGAAGATATTGAGAATGACCCGGAAATCACCGCCGCGCCGCATGGCGAATGGATGGTCAACGGCGAGCCGATGGAGTTGGAGAAGGTGAATGATACCACCATCAAGCTCAAATTCGCGGGACCGAACGGCTTGGCGGAGAGCGTAGGGTTAGCCTTCCA
>CAZSIG010000250.1:0-3803 GCA_964606195.1 uncultured Anaerolineales bacterium | reverse complement strand
CCGATTTACCAGTTCCCGTTCGACGATCGCTCCTGGATGGGACCCGCGTTCGGTATGTGGTACAAGTCCGGCGGGGAATTGGGCGAAGAGCCACCCGCGCACCTCAAAGAGGTGATGGATCTATATGACCAATACAAAACCACTGTGGATCCGAACGTGCAGCTCGACATCGCGAAGCAGATTGTGCGGAAATCCACAGAAGGGTTGTTCGCCATCGGGACGGTGGGTATGTCCCCCGGCTTGGTGGTGGTCAAGAACAACTTCCACAACGTCATGGAAGATCACACCTCCGACTGGCTAGTCTTCACCCCCGGCACGCAAGACCCGCCACAGTTCTGGATCGAGCAATAACGCGGAATTTGAGACGTGAAACGTGAAAATGTATACTACGCGGTACTCAACACGTTTCACGTCTTCACGCTACTCGCGTAAGGAGCCACCTTTATGAGAGCCTATATCCTGAGACGAATTCTGGGTATGATTCCCACCCTCATCATCATATCCATCGTCGCGTTTATCATCATCCAGTTGCCGCCGGGCGACTTCTTCACTACGCTGCAAGCCGAGATAGCCGAGACCGGCGGCGGACAGGACAAAGAGACGGTCAAGAAGATGCAAGAGCGCTACGGTCTGGATAAACCATTATACGTCCAATATTTTAGGTGGGTCTCTGGCTTCCCGCGCGGTGATTTCGGCTGGTCGCTGGAGTGGAACAGCCCCGTCTTGCCCATCGTTCTCAAGCGCATGAGTTACACCATCTTAGTAGGAGGACTGTCGTTGATTTTCATGGTGGCTGTCGCGGTGCCCATCGGCATCTACTCCGCCACTCACCAATACTCCATCAGCGACCACGCGCTCTCGCTGATAGGGTTTTTAGGGTTGTCGCTACCCGGCTTTCTCCTCGCGTTACTCTGGATGTTCTTCGGCACCGTCGTCCTCCGCATCTCCGTTGGGGGGACCCTCTCGCGGGAGATGATGGACGCGCCTTGGAGTTTAGCGAAAGTGCTAGATTACTTCAACCACCTCTGGCCCCCCGCGATGGTACTAGGTTTAGCCAGCACCGCGCAGCTCCAGCGCATCATGCGCGGCAACCTGTTGGACGTTTTAGGACAACAATACATCACTACCGCGCGGGCGAAGGGACTTAAAGAACGCAAAGTAATCAACAAGTACGCGGTGCGCGTGGCGATCAACCCGCTCATCAGCGTCATGGCGATGGAAGTGCCCAAAATCATCTCCGAGTCTACTATCGTCGGCATCGTCATGTCCGTCCCGACCACCGGACCGCTGCTCCTGCGCGCGCTGCTCTCACAAGATATGTACCTCGCGGGCACATTCCTACTCTTTATGAGCTTGCTGTTGATGGTATCTAATCTGATAGCCGACATAGCCCTCGCGTGGGCTGACCCCCGAATCGTTTACACCTAAACATGAGCAACTTAGAAGATCGCTCCAAGGAATTATTTGAATTATATGACAATCTGCCCCCCGCGTTCGAGGAAACCGAAGCGGTTGCCGACAAATCGCTCGAAGCGATCTACGCGGCGTCGCAGTGGCAGTTGATGTGGCGCAAATTTATTCGCAACAAAGTTGCCATTGTCGGCGGTATCATCATTCTCCTTTATTATCTTTCCGTGCTGTTCGCCGGATTCATCGCGCCATATACTTTATCCACGCGCTTTCGCAAGTATATCTACATGCCGCCGCAGCGCGTTCACTTCATCAACGAAGGCAAATTCCAGCCCTTCGTCTACGATGTAGATTTGACCATAGACGAAAACTTGCGTAAAATCTACACGCCCAACCGCGACAAGAAAATTCTCCTGAAATTCTTCGCGTCCGGTGAGCCTTACAAGCTATTCGGCTTCATCGAAACCGATATTCATCTGTTTCAAGCTCCCGATGGCATAGTTGCCCTGCTCGGCACCGACCGTCAGGGACGCGACATGTTCTCGCGCACCATCTATGGCGGACAAATTTCGCTGACCATCGGGTTAATCGGGGTATTTCTGAGCCTGGCTTTCGGTTCAGTGCTGGGCATCGCGTCGGGCTACTACGGCGGCTGGGTTGACGAGCTGATACAGCGACTGATTGAATTAGTACGCTCATTCCCTGCCATTCCGCTCTGGATGGCGCTCTCCGCGGCGGTACCCCCGCACTGGCCGCCGTTGCGCACCTATTTCGTCGTGACGCTCATCCTATCCCTCATCGGCTGGACGTGGCTGGCGCGGCAGTTGCGCGGTAAAGTGCTCGCCCTTCGCAACGAAGATTTCATCCTCGCGGCGAAGCTGGCGGGCGCGAGCGACACGCGCATTATCCTCAGACACCTCATCCCCGCGACCTTCAGTCATATCGTCGTCGTCGCGACATTGGCCATGCCCGCTATGATATTGGCGGAGACCGCGTTGAGTTTCTTGGGCTTGGGACTTCGCCCGCCCATCACTAGTTGGGGCGTGCTCTTGGAGGAAGTGCAGAATATCCAATCCATCGCACTCTATCCCTGGGTGTTCACCCCCGCGGTTGCGATCGCCATAGCCATCCTGTCGTTCAACTTTCTCGGCGACGGTTTACGCGACGCGGCAGACCCGTATACAGTGTGAAACGTAAAGCGTGAAGCGTGAAACGTGAAACGTAAGACGTGAAACACTAACCTACACCTCACGTTTCACGCCTCACGTATCACATATCACTTTTTTGATAAACTATGACAAACAATTCGCGGTATATGCGGTATATAATCAAGGTCGAAAATCTCAAAACCCACTTCCACACGCTGGACGGGATAGTGCGCGCGGTCGACGGCGTCTCGCTGGAAATCAAACCGGGGGAGACACTCGGTTTAGTCGGCGAATCGGGCAGTGGCAAGAGCGTGACCGCGTTCTCGATTTTGCGCTTGCTGCCCAAAAAGATAGGGCGCATCGCGCAAGGAGAAATCCTCTACGATCGCGGGGATGGCAATCCGCCGCTTGATTTGACCACGATTGACTCGGAGGGCGATCTCATTCGCTGCATTCGCGGGAACGAGATCGCGATGATCTTTCAGGAGCCGCTAACTTCGCTCTCGCCGGTGCATACGGTAGGGAATCAGGTCGCGGAGGCGATAGAATTGCATCAGGGCGCGAATAAAGGTCAAGCTGAGGAGAAAGCGGTAGCGATGCTGGAGCAGGTGGGGATCGCTCTACCGCGCCAGCGTTTCGACGAATATCCGCACAAGTTCTCCGGCGGAATGCGCCAGCGCGCCATGATCGCGATGGCACTCTCCTGCGAACCCGCGCTGCTCATCGCCGATGAGCCGACCACCGCGCTCGATGTCACCATTCAAGCACAGATTCTAGATTTGATGAAATCGTTGCAGAGGAAAATCGGTATGGCGATTATGATGATTACGCACAATTTGGGCGTCATCGCGGAGACGGCAGACCGCGTCGTGGTGATGTACATGGGCAAGGTCATGGAGAGCGGTGACGTGCGCACCATCTTTCACCGCCCGCTGCACCCGTACACAGTGGGGCTGATGCGTTCTATTCCGCAACTGGGTGCGCGAGTGAAAGAGCGACTGTCGCCCATCCCCGGCAGCGTCCCCGATCCATTTTCCGTGCCCGAAGGCTGCGCGTTCTACCCGCGCTGCCCCGCGCCGAAGAACGCCGCGTGTCGCGGGGATGTCCCGCTGCTGGAAGTAGAAGAGGGGCATAGCGCGCGGTGTACGTTGTATTTTTAGGTATGCTTCACAATCGTTGAAAGCACAATCGCGGTGGCATAGAGATAGTTTCAGGACTTACGTAACTTCGGGTTATTTTTACCGC
>CAZSIG010000249.1:0-6125 GCA_964606195.1 uncultured Anaerolineales bacterium | reverse complement strand
AGTGGTTAAATTATTGTATTACTTTTCCCTATCACTTACTTCTTTGCCACTACTTTAAAATTAAAGAGCGCATACTGAAAAACATGGTATCAGAAAAAACCACAACCGCACACAATCACAACATCGCCCGCGCCGCAATGGTCGTCATGGCGGCGTTCATATTGAGCCGCGCCCTTGGCTTGGTACGCGAGATGGTCATCGGCGCACAGTTCGGCACGAGCGCGCAACTCGATGCCTATCTCGCCGCGTTTCGTGTTCCCGACTTGATCTTCCAACTCATCGCGGGGGGTGCACTAGGCTCGGCGTTCATTCCCACATTCAGCAGCTATCTGGTGAGTGAGGACCGCGTCGCAGCGTGGCGCATGGCTAGCGCGGTGATTAACCTGTTCGCGTTAATCGTTACAGCAATCTCCATCATCGCGGTCATCTTCGCTCCCCAAATTGCCCCACTCATCGTGCCCGGCTTCGACGCAGCGGGGCGCGCCCTCACGACGCGGTTGATGCGCATCATGCTCATTGGTCCGCCCATCTTCTGTGTCAGCGGACTGGTCATGGGAATTCTCAACGTCCACCAGCACTTCCTGCTTCCCGCGCTGGCACCATCATTTTACAATTTAGGCATTATTGGCGGTGCGTTACTGCTCACCCCACGCTATGGTGTATATGGCTTGGCGATGGGGGTAATTTGCGGCGCGATACTGCATCTGCTCGTGCAACTGCCGGGATTGTGGTGTTACGGGGCGCGATATTTTCCGGTGCTCTATTGGCACCACGCAGGGGTGCGCGAGGTGGCACGATTGATGGGGCCGCGCGTGCTCGGCTTAGCGATGATACAACTTAATTTCTGGGTCAATACCATCCTCGCGTCCGGACTAAGCGCGGGGAGCTTATCCGCGTTTAACTTCGCGTGGTTGCTGATGCTTCTGCCGCTAGGGGTATTTCCAATGGCGATCTCGACTGCTGCGTTTCCGACCTTCGCGGAGTTAGCGGCGCGCGAGGCGCGCACTGAACTGCGGCGCGTCTGTGCAGAGACACTGCGCGTGATCATCTACCTGACTGTGCCCGCCGCCGCGGGGCTTATCGTGCTGCGCGTCCCGTTGGTGCGCGTGTTGTTCGAGCGCGGAGAGTTCGACGCGGCATCCACTGCCGCGACAGTGTGGGCGCTGCAGTTTTTCGCGCTGGGATTAGCAGCACACTCGACGGTTGAGATACTCACGCGCGCCTTCTATGCGTTGCATGACACGATGACGCCGGTGTTCATAAGCGTAGGCGCGATGTTGCTCAACGTTGTATTGAGCCTACTGCTGATGCGTCCGCTGACGCACGGCGGCTTGGCGCTGGCGAACGCGCTAGCAGCGAACGTCGAGGCGGTCGCGCTCGTGCTCATTCTACGGCAGCGCATGGGCGGAATAGAGGGGCATAAGTTATGGGGTTCGGCGTGGCGAGTGCTGGCCGGCGCGGGGGTGATGAGCGCGGTGGTGATCATCGCGCTGCGTTTCAGCGGAGAGTATGCCTGGTTGCAAATGTTAGCCGGCGCGGTGACGGGGAGTATTTCTTATTTAGCGATCACAATTTTGCTCGGCGCGACGGAATGGCGCGTTTTGCTACCGTGGTGGCAGGAATGATGGTGAAGATGTTGCGCTTGTTGCACAATAGAGCTTGTGGTATAATACTTTGTTATATTTTCATAAAGAACGTAAGGAGTTGATATGCTGCAAGAGAGAGTCTCTGAAAATGTTTTTGTATTCACCAGCAATTTGTACGTGCAAGTTACCGGGGGCGTGGTGGTTACGGATAAGGGTACGATAATAATCGATAGTTTGCCCTTCCCCGAGGAATCGAAGGAACTGCGCGATTTTGCCCTTGAGCGAGGCGAAGTTCGCTATATCATCAACACACACATACACGCCGACCATATCTACGGCAATTACCTGTTTCCAAATGCAGAAATCGTGACTCATCAATTATGCCGCGACTCTTTGCTACGCGTGGGACAAACCTCGTTGGATGAAGCGAAAACTCAAACCTCTGGATTGGCGGAGGTGGAACTGTGTATTCCCACTATCACTTTTGAGGAAGAGTTGAGATTATTCTTAGGGGATACTGCTATACGGCTGCTGCACACACCGGGACACACTGTGGACTCCATCGTCGCTCATGTGGAGAGTGAACGCGTGCTGTTCGCCGGCGATACAGTTATGGCACTGCCGTACATCGCGGGGGGGAGTATTCATCTATTAGTCAACTCTTTGATGAAGATTCGAGAGTTGGGAGTGGAAAATCTAGTGCAAGGGCACGGAGATGTATTACTGCGCGGTGAGGTACCCAACAAACTGGATAGGAGCATTAACTATTTGCGGCGTATATACACCGAAGTCTATAAGCGGGTGCGGAAAGATGCCCCAGAGGACAGTTTGCAGGAAATAACTATGGAGAAGTGTGGTAGTTCTCCGATGATATTGGATGGCGCGGCGCAACAGTTTCATCAAGCGAATTTGCAGTTCTTGTATCAAACTTTGAAGAAGGAGATGGATAAATGACTGAATTGTTGTATCTGTTGGATAGTTACAAACGTGAGTGTGATACCATAGTCACCGCGACAGATGAAAATCGTGTGGAGTTAGCCGAGACGCTGTTCTATCCCGGCGGTGGCGGGCAGCCGTGTGACGAAGGCTGGCTACGCGCTGGTGAGCGGGAGTGGCGAGTTACTAAGGTACAAAAACGAGATGGTAAAATATGGCATACTATTGAGGGAGAGGCACCCGCGCCCGGTACGGAAGTGCAGGTGGAGATAGATTGGGACAAGCGATACAAATTGATGCGGACTCATACCGCGCTGCACATCCTCTGCGGCGTCGTCTGGCGCGATTACGAGGCACAGGTCACTGGTGGAAATATGAAACCGTTGAGCGGGCGCATGGATTTTGAGTTCGAGCAGATGCACAAGGAATTGGTGGAGGAGATAGAACAGCGAATCAACGAGGAGGTCGCGGCGGAGCGCGAGGTTAAAATCGCCATTCTGCCGCGCGAGGAGGCGTTTCAGATACCCGATTTGATTCGTACCAAGATCAACCTGTTGCCTCCCCAGATCAAGGAAGTCCGCACGGTAGAGATAGTGGGATTGGATCTGCAAGCAGATGGCGGCACGCACGTCGCGAACACGCGCGAAGTGGGACAGATACGCGTTGTCGATTATAAGAGCAAGGGTAAGATAAATAAGCGGATAAAGATTGAATTGGATGAGTGAGAGAAAGCGATCAGCGGTCACCAATCAGCTAAATCTGCTGAGGAAGTTAGTTTTTGGGGGAAAGTCGTTTTATGGAAAGATTACAGAAGTTCATGGCGCACGCGGGGATAGCTTCGCGCCGAAAGTGTGAGGAGATAATCGCTGCGGGGCGAGTGCGAGTCAACGGCAAGATAGTTACGGAGATGGGAACGAAAGTAAACCCGCGCCGCGATAAGGTTTCTGTAGACGGAGAGCCGATCAAGATTCCCTCACAGAAGAAAGTTTACATTATGCTGAATAAACCGCGCGGCTATCTCTCTGATTTCCCCGACCCGCATGGTCGCGCCACCGTACAAGACTTGGTAGACTTGCCAACGCGCCTGTATCCCGTTGGGCGCCTGGATCTGGACAGCGAGGGATTGCTCCTGCTGACTAACGATGGCAAATTGGCGTATCGGTTGACTCATCCGCGCTACGAGCACGAAAAAGAGTACAAAGTTTGTGTGCAGGGCAATCCGAACCGCGATGTATTACAGCGCTGGCGCGCCGGAGTTGATCTCGATGGGCAAAAGACAGCGCGAGCGGAGGTAGATTTCGTCAGGCGCGAGGGGAATAATACCTGGTTGCGGATAGTCTTGCACGAGGGGCGTAAAAGGCAGATTCGGCGCGTCGCGGATTTGTTTGGACATCCCATACAACGGATCATGCGGGTGCGTATCGACACGCTGCGCTTGACGAATTTGGAAAAGGGTAAGTGGCGTAGACTGACGAAGCGGGAAGTGTACGAATTGCGCAAGAACGCGGGGCTAAGTTGAATTTATGGAACGCGAATAACGCGAATTTTCCTGATTCACGCTGATTTTTCGAATGTTTTATCATCGCGTTTCACGCCTTATGTTTTACGAGTAGGACTTACGCAAATCCATAATAATTTCACCGCAGAGCGCGCAGAGGGCGCAGAGCTTTCTCGTAGGAATAATTATGCTACCCGCGTACGCGGTTATATGCTATCATTTAAGGTCATATTTTTCAGATGGTACAAACTACAGCAAAAATTCTGCGCTCTCCGCGTACTCAGCGGTAAAAATACTCCGAAGTTGTGTAAGTCCTACGAGTTAGAAAACCATATCTATGGAGACAGATAAATTGACAAAAGCAGCAACGATAGCGATAGATGGCCCCGCAGCGTCGGGAAAGAGCACCATCGGCGCGATGGTGGCAGAGGAGCTGGAATACCTGTATTTCGATACCGGAGTGATGTACCGCGCGGTGACATGGGGCGCGCTGGCTAGGGGTATCGCGATTGAGGATGAAGCGCGAGTGACGCGCTTGGCGGAGATGGCGAAAATCGACGTCGTTCCCCCGACCGTAGACGATGGACGGCAATATACGGTACAATTTGACGGGCAGGATATTACGTGGGAAATTCGGCGCGCCCAAGTGAATGAACATGTATCACCCGTCTCAACTTATTCCGGTGTGCGCGCCGCCCTGACCGCGCAGCAGCGGCGTATCGGCTTGCAGGGAAATGTGGTGATGGTGGGGCGCGATATCGGAACGGTAGTGTTGCCTGAAGCTGAATTGAAGATTTACCTCGACGCATCTTTGGAGGAACGAGCGAGACGTAGGTACAAAGAGGAGAGAGCACGCGGTGTAGAAGCGAATTATAACCTTATCCTGAAGAACTTAGGAGATCGCGATCGCATAGACAGCAACCGTGCGGTCGCGCCGCTACGCGCCGCCGATGACGCGGTGGTCGTAGATACGACGGACTTATCTGTAGACGCGGTGGTGCAGAAGATACTCTCGTTGTGTAGTTAATACAGGCTTGCCGATGGATTATTATAATATGCATCCCCGCGTTTACGACGCGGCAAGATTGGTGCTCAGGATTCTATTTTGGATCTTTTTGGATTGTGAAATTGAGGGTGTAGAGCATTTCCCACAGCGCGGTCCAGTGATCGTGATGATAAATCATATCAGTTTCCTGGACCCGTTGATCCCTGTGATTTTCGCGCCGCGCCGTATATGGTTGATGTCGAAAAAGGAGAACTTCGACATTCCGTTTATAAGTCTGTTAGCGCGGTTTTGTGGGGTATACCCAATAGACAGATACAATTTGGATATCAGGGCAATGCGGCGGACGATCAAACTGCTCAATGCGGGTAATGCGGTCTTAATTGCCCCAGAGGGGACGCGCAGCCAAACCGGAGAACTACAACATGGTCACGATGGGTTAGCCTGGATCGCGACACGCACCAGCGCGACGATCGTACCAGTGGGGTTAAGTGGATGTGATCTTTTCTTTCATAATCTGAAACGGCTACGTAGAACGCAAGTAAGAGCGGTGTTCGGTGAGCCTTTTAAGTTATCGGCATCTCCGCGTAGAATCAGGGGCGCGGAACTAACCCAGTTAACTTCACTAGCGATGAGACGCTTGGCGGATACGTTGCCCTCTGAATATCGCGGGGTATATGCAACGAACGCGATATGGGAAAACAGGGCATGATCTTCTCGCGAGTATTCATTCTGCTGAATGGGTAATAGATAGGACTTTCTCAAAGTACAAAACGCGCGGTCAAAACCTCTAGTAAAGTCCTATTAAGATGTCATGCTGAGCGTAGCGAAGCATCTCGTTTTCGCTATAACTATTACCTAGTGATCAAAATGAACAAAATTAACGAAAGAACGAAACCCTTCGCTGCGCTCAGGGTGACATACTATGTAAATCGCGCGGCTTTGAGAAAGCCCTAAGATAATAGGTTAGCGCGGCACACCTTGGAAGTACATCGTAACTAAATCACCAATGACCACCGCGAGATGCTTCTACACGCTGTTATTTTTGGGTCAACTCAGATTCGTGGGGTAAATGGTGGTGAGTGATGCGCCGCGAAGCTCA
>CAZSIG010000248.1:2792-6126 GCA_964606195.1 uncultured Anaerolineales bacterium | reverse complement strand
CGCTGGTCAATCGCCTGTTGCGCTACGAAGTCGGAGATACGATGGAGATAACGGTGCTCCGCGAGGGTGAGGAGATGACCTTCGCGGTCACGTTGGGCGAACGACCTCCGGCAGAGGAGTAAAGTATGAGTTATCGGCTTGAGGTGAACGAACCATTGGCAGCAGGCATTAAACGCATCGCGACGGAGCAAATTGACAGCGCGCTGGCGCAGTTGAACGACGCGCCGGAGGGGCACGACGAGGCGGTACACGACGCGCGCAAGCGGTTCAAGAAGATACGCGCGG
The DNA here is from genome assembly GCA_964606195.1 of uncultured Anaerolineales bacterium. Lineage (GTDB taxonomy): Bacteria > Chloroflexota > Anaerolineae > CAZSIG01 > CAZSIG01 > CAZSIG01. The sequence goes on along the minus strand of CAZSIG010000248.1, from coordinate 5,841 downwards.
TTTTACGCCTCGTGCGTGATGAGATTGGCGAAGAGGTTTACAAGAGAGAGAATATTTGCTATCGCGACGCGGGGCGGCAACTATCTGAAGTGCGCGATAGCGCGGTGATGGTCGAGACGCTGGATGACCTCACAGAACATTTCGCCGCCCAACTCGCGCCCGCCGCCTTCGCCGCGGGGCGCGCCAAGCTGGTACTGGCTCATCAATCTTTCAAGCGTTACATTCTCGATGACCAAGATGTGTTGGCGGAGGTCGCCGAGACGATTCGAGACGCCCGCCCGCGCATCGCCAACCTGCCGATTGAACATCACGACTTCTCCGCGCTACGCGGCGGGCTGCGCCGCGTCTACAAGCGCGGGCGCAATCGTCTAGCGGACGCCTACGACGAACCGCTGTCGGAGAACTTTCACGAGTGGCGCAAACGCATCAAGTATCTATGGTATCACACGCGCATTCTCAGACCCATCTGGCGCAACATCTTCGCGGAATTGGCAGATGAGTTGCACGATTTATCCGATTACATCGGCGACGACCACGACTTAGCCGAACTGCGCGGCGTCGTCCAGCAGCAGCCGGAAATTTTCTCCGATGACGAGGAGATAGCCCTATTGACCGCGCTAATCGACGAACGTCGCGCGGAGTTGGAGACCGCGGCGCGCCCGCTCGGCGAGCGAATTTACGCGGAAAAACCGGACGATTTCGTCGCCCGCGTCGCGGCTTATTGGGAGATATGGCAGAGAGAAAACGTTCAGCGGTCAGCCTGACAGCTCTCAGCTTTTCGGAGTGGCATCCCTGAGCGATTTTTCATAGTTGGCTAAAAAGGTGTAAAATTCAAGCAGGGACACAAACCGCGTTGATACTCGCATGAGGCAGTCATTCAGACTTCCGAAGTTTTCTTAAACTTCGGAAGTCTCACTAGAAATCAACGCTACGACGCACTTCGGAAGTGCGTCGTAGCTGAACCACACTCGGCTATTTTGTTAGGACTTACGCAAGTTCAGAATAATTTTACCGCCGAGGGCGCGGAGCGCGCAGAGTTTTCGGGATAATTTTTTAGCGCGCCGTGAATATGACTTTTAATGCACGCTTATGATTGGGTATGACGAGCACAAAAAAATCTCTCCCGATACTCTCCGCGTCCGTCGTTTATCCCCGGACGGGGACGCTCTCGGCGGTTAGTTATAGTGCGGTTTTGTGTGAGTCCTATTGTAATACTCGCGATATAAAAATCAAGGAGGGAAAATGACAGAATTTATCAATCAGACGGTATACTTTGAACGGGCAGGGAAAGACAACACTGACCGCGTGTTGGAACTAGCGCAAGCCCGCGCGGAAAAATTGGGGCTACACACCATTTTAGTAGCGACCACTACTGGTCACACTGCGGTGCGCGCGGCGGAGGCATTCGCGGGGTTTAACGTCATCGCAGTCACCCATTCGACCGGCTTCAACGCGCCCGACACACAGGAACTCACGGAGCAAAACCGCGCCGCGCTCGAAGCCGCCGGAGTGCACGTTTTGACTTGCCAACACGCGCTGGGCGGAATAAACCGCGCTGTGCGTAAGAAGTTGGGCACGTACCAACTGGACGAAATCATCGCTTATACTTTGCGCATCTTTGGACAAGGTATCAAGGTGGTTGCCGAAATAACGCTGATGGCAGCTGACGCGGGTTTAGTGCGTACCGATAGGCCGGTAGTGTGCATCGCGGGGACGGGGCGCGGCGCGGATACCGCAGCGATTGTGCTGCCGACTAACGCCCAAACGTTTTTCGATTTGCAGATTATGGAAATCATCTGTCGCCCGGCGCCCGCGCATCCGCTTTTTAAGTAGAAGTAATACGATAATTTAACCACTAAGGACACCAAGAGCACAAAGTCTTCTTCTATACTGAAATAACCAGAGTTTTAGCTCCCCGCGAGCTTCAAGCTCGCGGGGAGCTAGGCAGTGAGCGAAAACCTTAGTGTCCTTTGTGCTCTTGGTGGTTAAAACTTGTAGAAAGGAGTATAATGTTACTAAATAATTTACAAGATAAAGTAGTACTGATAACCGGCGCGACCGGGGGATTAGGTAGCGTGGTGACGCGTGAATTCGCGCGAACTGAGGCGCGGTTGGCATTGAACGCCCGCTCGGAACAAGATTTGTCGGAATTGATTCTCGAAATCGGGCGGACTACCGACCAAGTGCTACCGCTCGTCGCCGACGTCACCGAAACCGCGAAGGTTGAAAGTATGATTAAGATGGTCATAGACAAATTCGGGCGCGTGGACGTTCTTCTGAACACCGTCGGCGGCTGGCGCGGGGGTAAATTCGTCGCGAATGTCACAGATGACGAGTGGCAAAAAATGTTGACGCTCAACCTACACTCCGCCTTCTTGCTGTCGCGCGCGGTGCTGCCCCACATGTTGGAGAATGGCTGGGGGCGTATAGTTCACATCAGTTCTAAGGGCGCGGTAGAACCGCGCGGCAAGCAGGTGGGCTACGCGGTCGCCAAGATGGGCGTCATTGCCCTAACTGAGGGCATCGCGGCGGAAACTATAGGAACCGGCGTGACCGCGAACGTCATTCTGCCCAGTATCATTGATACCGCGGCGAATCGTAAGATGATGCCCAAAGCTGATACGCAAAAGTGGGTATCGCCGAAGGACATCGCCAGAATGATGCGTTTCCTCTGCTCCGAGTACGCGGCGTCGATTAACGGGGCGCGCGTGCCGATGTACGCGGCGGTGTAATTAGGACTTACGCAGATAGTATGATGATTAACCGCAGAGGACGCAAGGAACGCGGAGAAGAACAAGAAGAAAATATTTTTGTTATCATACGCGGTTATAAACATTCACTAATTCTCTGAGTTAGGGCTTTCTCAAAGTATAAATCGCGCGACCAAAACCTCCCGCAGGTTTGAGTTTCCTGATAGAACATATTGTTCTACAATCGTAGCCGCGCTGAGCAAGACCCTTTTGTTCCAACCTGCGGGAGGTTGTCCGACTTTATATCGCGCGACCAAAACCTCCCGCAGGTTTGAGTTTCCTGATAGAACATATTGTTC
>CAZSIG010000248.1:0-2692 GCA_964606195.1 uncultured Anaerolineales bacterium | reverse complement strand
TGAGCAAGACCCTTTTGTTCCAACCTGCGGGAGGTTGTCCGACTTTATATCGCGCAATACAGGGCGAGCGTGGTCAACCGCGCTAATTTGCAAGGAGGTATTTATGCAATTTATCACAAATATTTTTTGGAACGGCACCGAACGCCGCGTTCGCGCCCTTTGGCGACTGATCTTACAGTTGATTCTGCTGTTTATACTCTTGATGATCTTACAAGGCGGCATCGGGTTCATCGCTTTTAATTTGTTGATGCAACGCGAAGGGATCGCCTTGGAACAACTGTCGGATCCTCAAGTTCTACAAGAGAGCATGAGTCCGCAAAACATTCAGGAGTTTCTCTTCACCAATCCGGTATTGGTGATAGGCTCCGCGATCGCGATGATCATCGCCTTCACCTTGAGCGCGTGGCTGGCGGGGCGATTTCTCGACCGGCGGCGCTTCGCCGATTTTGGCTTTCACCTCGATAAAAATTGGTGGCTCGACTTCGGCTTCGGGTTAGGCTTAGGCGCGGTTTTGATGTTCGCGATATTCATCATAGAACTCGCGCTGGGCTGGGTCACTATCAGCGATACGTTCGCGACGCGCAATCCGGACGCGGTTTTCATCATCGCTATATCGCTGCCCCTGATTAACTTCCTCACGGTCGGGTTCTACGAGGAACTGTTCAGCCGCGGCTATCAGCTTCAGAATATGGCGGAGGGATTGAATTGGAAAATCATCGGACCTCGCGCGGCGATTATTCTCGCGACGTTGCTATCCTCCGCGATTTTCGGCGCGCTTCATGCTGTCAACCCCAACGCCAGCCTCATCAGCACGATTAACCTGATGGTCGCGGGGATTTTTCTGGCTGCGGGGTATTTGCTGACAGGGGAATTGGCGATTCCCATCGGGTTGCACATCACCTGGAACTTCTTTCAGGGGAACGTGTTCGGGTTTCCGGTCAGCGGCGGCAACTACAGCTACGCGACCTTTATCAGCATCGAACAGGGCGGTCCCGCAGCGTGGACGGGGGGCGCGTTCGGGCCGGAAGCCGGTTTGCTGGGACTGGGAACGACGTTATTGGGAATAGGATTGGTGGCACTATGGGTACGCTGGCGTTATGGGCAGGTAAGCCTGCACACCGCGCTGGCAGAAACGCCCGAACGAGTGGCGCGCGAGCAAGATGACGCGCTGCAAATGGCGAATTTAGAGACAGACGAGACGCGAGCAAGAAATTAGCCGCTGGAACGGGCCGTAGAGGTGCTGGTGGCTTGAATAGGGATACCGGTAAAAAAGAGAAAAAAGGCGCGGGGGTTCCCGCGCCGCTTAGCCTTTCAGAGCGCGCTACGGCGCGCTCTTTTTTATTCCGGTACCAGCTTCCCCCCGAATAGTTGGAATTAGAACAAAGGGGCGCGGTTACGGCGCGCCCCTTTTACACGGTTTTAATTCCGCATGAAATTATGGTATAATTTAAGCGGTAAAAAGGCAAAACCTCGCCGCCTTGGTGCGCCCCGCGAGGTTTTGCGGGAGTCTATTTTTGAAAGGTAGGGAAAAAATGACAAACAGAATAACGCAATTGGCAGCTATGATGCGCAAACGGCGCCGCGCGGGCGAGGCGCCTTACACGCTGCTGCTCGGCTCCAGCCTCTCGCTGACGCCGGAGGTGCGGCGGGCGGTCTGCGGCAGCGCGGAGTGGGAGGCCTTCTGGCAGGCGGTGAGCCGCGCCTCGCCGGCCGAGCGGCGCGCCCTGATGTACGAACCGCTGTCCAAACTCAACCTGTACGAGGGCTGCGTCGCCCTGGCGCAGTTGGTCGGCGCGGGGTACTTCAACGTGGTGCTGACGCTGAATGTGGACGACGCCCTGGATAACGCCCTGCAGAAGCTGCCGGCGAGCGAGTACCGCGTCTGGGTGCATGGCGAGGTCGCCAGCGCGGAGATCGTGCGGGGTTTGGCGCGGCGCACCCCGCGCATCAAGGTGGTCAAGCTGCGCGGCGACGTGAACGCGCACGAACTGCCGCTGACGCCCGCGGCGCAGTTCGAGTTCCCGGAGGATTTGGAGGACGCCCTGCGTGCGGGTTTGCAGCACGACACCATCATCGTGGGCGACCTGGCGCACGACTACGACGTGCAGCGGTGTATCGAGCGCGGCGCGGGGGCGCTGTGGGTCATCGCCGCGGGCGACAGCGCGTTCCTGCGGAAAGCCAAGCGCCGCCGCACCGTGGGCGAGACGGTGCCGGAGGCGGAGTTCAACGCCTTCTTCACCGCGCTGGCGCAGGAGTTGGGCCTGAACGCCGCGGAGGGCGCGCTGGTGATTGCGGACGTGCCGCCGGCGCAGCGTGCGAACCCGTATCGGGGCTTGGAGCCGTTCGAGCCGGAGCACGCGCGCTATTTCTTCGGGCGGGAAACGCTGACCGAACTGCTGGTGGCGCGGTTGGAACAGTCCCGCTTCCTGGCGATCTTGGGGGCGTCGGGGAGTGGGAAATCGTCGGTGGTGCGCGCCGGAGTGCTGCCCGCGCTGGCGGAGGGGAAGCTGCCGGGCAGTGAGAGTTGGCCGGTGGTGGTGATTAAGCCGGGTTCGAACCCGCAAGAGGCGTTGGCGGGCGGTTTGGCGGGCGCCTGGAGTGCGGCGCGCAGCGCGGGCGCGGTGGACTTCGCCCGGCTGCAGCAGTTGCGGCAAGAGGTGTACACGCGACTTTTACAGGAGGAAAGCGCGGT
>CAZSIG010000247.1:3426-6163 GCA_964606195.1 uncultured Anaerolineales bacterium | reverse complement strand
TCTCCGCGTCCATTGCGTTCTCTGCGGTTAATCATCATGCGATCTGCATAAATACTGGAAAGAATGGGCTAGACGCGACGCGTGTCCAGTTTTGCGCATTATTGTTTGCCATTTGGGTATAGCGCGAAACAGTACCTATAAATAAATCCAACACAAATCTAGCAACACACTATGCACTCCAACCTTTTTCCCCTGCTCATCCGCGTCCATAATCCCTTGTACGTCAAGTTTATCGATAATCCACTTACGTAACTCAAAACTAGCCGACTCGTTAATCAGGTTCAACGAGCCATTTAGCGTAGTTAATAAATCTGCTAAGTGCGCTTGCGCCTGGGCTATCTGTTCCTCTAACGACGCGGTACGCTCTAACTGTGCCTGTAGCTGCGCGCGTTCGCTTTGTAACCGCTTCGTCAAGTCTATTTGCTGGCGTATTTCTGCTTGCACCACTGGAACGGCATAACTTTCATCTTCCGCGAAAAGCTGTAATAACCGCTTAACCTTGCGCTCTTCCGCTAAGACTAACTCACCTAACGCGGCAATCCGCTGCTGCACCGCGTAATTAGCCGACTCTTGTTGCGCATACTGCCGTTCTAAACCTTCAGTAATCAGGTGCGGATTGGCAAACAACTGATAAATATGCGTCCACACCGCGCGATCAAGAGTAGCGGTGGGGACCCCCGGCGGCAAACTACATCGTTCACGGTCACACGCATAGCGCGTCCCGCAATGATAGTAACTATATTTGCCGGAACGGTACACGTTCATCTTACCCCCACAGCGCCCGCAAGTTAAGCGCCGCCTCATCAAATAGTTATACTTAACTTTACAACGGGCGTAGCATTTATTTTTCTTCCGCTGGCGCTGGGCCGCTTCCCACGTCTCGCGGCGCACAATCGCCGGCACCGCGATCGGGATCGGCTGCGCGGTCTTTTTCCCATAGTACCAGGTTCCCGCGTAAGTTTCACTACTCAAAATACGCCAAACGCTAATCCGCCCCCACCCGCGCCGCTGTCGTTTCTCTGGATCTGGTTCGCGTACCCCTAAATCGTTCAGCTTCACCACAATCTGATGAATACCCATTTCATCTTGGGTATACCACGTATACATCTGCCGTACCCAGTACGCCTCCTCCTCGTCAATAACGAATTCATCGTCCACCCATTTGTACCCATACGGGGCGGGGCTGCCCATCAGGCGAATGTTGCCCCGTTTCGCGGCTTGCCGCCGCCCGCGGGTCAAGCGTCTAGTAATTACCTCCCGCTCATACTCCGCGATTGTTGCCATTACATGCTTCTGAAATTGCCCCTCCGGCGTATCCGCGTAATCACCCAAGACATATTCCACTTTGACTCCCGTCTGGGCAAATTCCTGCTCGATAACCAACTGTTTCGCCAGCTTGCGCGCCAAGCGGTCAATTTCGCGGACTATCAGTACTTCAAACTCCCCCGCCTGCGCCGCGGTCAACGCCTCTTGCAACTCTGGTGCGTCCCAATCCGCGCCGCTAACTCCCCGCGCATCTTCAGCAAATTCCCGCACTACGGTATACTCATGTTCCTGCGCGAATTCCCGCCCCATTGCCAACTGTCCTTCGAGATTGCGCCCCTCGTTGTGGGTATCATCGCCGCTCACTCGCGCATAAATCGCCGCCCGTTTACTCATAATTGCTCCTCCTCGCGGTACTACTACTACTCAGCGGCGTAGTACCGCCCAGTACCGCCGCGTCAGTAGTAGTAGTACCACTCATTTACACTAACCTAATGCCCGCGCTACCGCTTCGTAAGCCGCGCCGCCGGCGTATCCGAATATCTGCCGCTGTATCTCGCGCTTGCTCAAGCCCTGTGCCGCGAGAGCTTGAATACGCGCCGCCTCTGCTCTTTCGGGATAGCTCAATTCGGGCAAGGGCTGTTGCGCCCCCGCGCCTCGCGCCCATTGTTGGCTAATCTTATGCGGCTCTACCCAGGGCGCTTGCATTTGAATAATCTCCGCCGCGCCGGGAATCAACGCCAGAGCGCGCCCGGGGATGGTCAACTCCTCCGCGCCGCGTTGCTCTAGCAAGACTTTGCTTTGGCTCGGCGACATCGCCTTGAATTGAATGCGCGTGCTCAATTGGTGTCTAATCGCCGTATCGATAGAGGTTGCCTTCCAATCTTGCCCGCCGGCGACAATCCACAACCCATACTTGCGCGCCCGCAGTACCAATGTCCGCAGCGCGCCCTGTACGTCCTTATCTCCCAACAACGCGGTCGCCTCGTCAATCAGGGCGATCACGGCGCGTAACGGCTCAGCGGCTTGGGCATTGTACGCGGTCAGGCTATCCACGCCGGGGTACTGCTTGAATAACCCCTTGCGCCGATCCATCTCCGCGAGTAGTTCTTGTAATACCGCTAACGCGCTCGTCTCGCTATCCGCTATCGGAAATAGCAACCGCTCGCACCGCGTGAACGCGGAAAAGGTTACGCCCTCCAGATCAATCAGCACCAGCGCGAGAGCTTCACGGGCTAAGGCTAACTGATAAGCCAACATCCGCAAAAACGCGCTCTTGCCCCAGCGGGACGTACCCCCCACCCCGATATGCACTAATTCGGTCATGCCCCCGCGCACCGGCTGCAACACTCCGCGCTCGTCAACCATCGCGCCCAACACTAAACTTTGCAAACTAGGGGTTTGCCCCTGTAGCAACTCTGCCAGGGTAATCTTCTCAGGCAACAAATCTAGCACCTCTGCCGCCGGCGTCAGG
>CAZSIG010000247.1:1708-3326 GCA_964606195.1 uncultured Anaerolineales bacterium | reverse complement strand
CGCTGCGTCCCGGTCGCCCAATCAAGCTGCTGCACAGTTTCCCGTAGATTGCCGCACATACTCGCGCCCAGTAACATGGCTAACAGCACCGCCGCCAGAATGGTAAAATTCAATACCTTGCCCATTTCGCCCCTCCTCTCTTAGCTTACGTTTCACGCCTCACGCTCGCTTGCGCTGCGCCAAGCGTAAGAATACATCATCACCACCCGCCGCGTTGAAATCGCAATCGGCGAACACGCCGCCGCCCGCGCCGCGCTGGAGCTTCGCTTGATAGGCGCCCCATTCTGCCCGCGCCGCCTGTAGCAACTCCCCCACACGCCCGCCGGGCAAGCTCAGTCCCGCCATGAGCGTATAGACGCGCAATTTCGCCCCCTTATCGACGTACGCCCCGCGAAATAGCTCCCCACTCCCTACCAACTCGCGCAAGGTCTCAAAGCCGCGCATGAGTTGATTCATCGGTAAGCGGTCAAGCGCGGCTTGGCTGCCGCTGATAATCGCCGCCGTTGCCTGCGCGGTCGCAAGGTCGAAGCCATTGGCGAATAGCCCATTGTGGATATTGCCGCGCAAGGCTTGGGCAATCGCCCCTTCGTCACTCGCGCCGATGGGCGAGACCCCCAACGCGGCGTAGCTCCCGCGTGCCAAGACGCGGGCGTAATCCGCCCCGTCTACAGCCGAAAATACCACACTAGGGCGCGTGCTCAAGCGATTGAACACGTCCCACGCCCCCGCAATCTCCCGATTGGCTCTTGCCCAATAGTTGCCCACCGCCAAGCCCGGAAACAGGGTATCGATGCGCGCATTATCCACCAGCACCAGCGGGCGGATCGCGCCGGTTTGCACTAGCTCGTGGGCGGTCTGGAGCGTTTGTACCGCGTTCGCTTTCACGCGCACCCCTTCGTAATCATGGGGTAAGGTCAAAATCACCGCGCAAGGCAAGCCTAACTCTTGACTGAGGGCTACCAGTTCGGGCACCGCGCCGCTGCCCGTCCCCCCGCCGCCGCCAATCGTCAACAGCAAATAATCGGCGTCGACACACAACGCGGTCATAAACTCGCGCACCGCGCCGCGCTGCTGGGCAATCGCTGCCCGGCCCAGGGTCAAATCTTGCCCCGCGCCGCCCAAGCCGATGTTTAAGCGCAACCGCTGCGCGGCGGGGATAGCCCGTAAGCCTTGTAAATCGACTTGCGCGGTGTTAATTGCGCCTGCCCGATACCCTAGCTTGGCGAAGGCGGCGGCGATGCGCCCGCCGCCCTCCCCCGCGCCAATAACCGTGAAATTTATCGCTCGTTTCGCGTGCTTATTCATTTTACTATTCCTCTCTGGGCTAGTGCCCGTAATTGTTCCCCATTCGGGGACAGGTGATACCGCCGCTCGAAATCTAACATGATGAGCCGCGCCCCCGCCAGGCGGTTTAACGCGGCGCGCAGATGATACACCGATAGCGCGGTTTGCTGTCTAAGTTCACTGTGGGTCAAGGGGTGCTTAGAGAGCACCCCCAACACCGTGTAATCATCAGCCCCTAAGCCCCGCGCTATCTCTTGCAAACACTTGGTACAAAACATACCCCCTCCTCGCGCAATAGAAATTGCGCCCTATGTGAGTTACTCCAGAGTTACTC
>CAZSIG010000247.1:0-1608 GCA_964606195.1 uncultured Anaerolineales bacterium | reverse complement strand
GAGTTACTCCAGAGTTACTCTAGCGTGACTCTGGAGTAACTCTCGATTGACAAAAAAAGTCACGCTGTGTTATACTGATAATAGATATATAGAAAGGTGGTGATAATAATGACTGAAAAACAGATAGTAAGTTTTGAAACGGATGCCTTGCTGGTCAAGGTAGCCCGCGAGAAAGCGGCTCAAGAAGATATGAGCTTGGAGCGCGTCTTGCGCCGCCTGTTGACTCTGTGGTATTACGACATCATCGCCCTGCCCGAACCGCCCGCGCCGGAGAGTCATACTATGGCCCCCGAACTGTGGGAACAGATGCAGGCAATCCCCGCGCTGTGGCGTGATGATGAGGAACATGAGTTGTTCCTCGAATGGCTGCGGCAGGAACGGGGACACCCGCCCGCCGATGCCGCGGCGCGAGAACGCCGCGCTAAGCTGGCGGAGATGTTCGATAATCCCTCTCCTGCCGCAGAACCGCGCCCCCAACCTGTTCCGGAGCCAGAGTTGGCTTTGGCAATGGCGGAGGCTTAAATGAGCTATTTGCTTGTAGACACTGATGTATGGTCGTATTGGTTCAAGGAAGACACTCGCGGCGCGGCTTATCGCAGCTTGGCAGTGGGGCAAGATTTGTGTGTCTCTTTTCAAACCGTCGCGGAGTTGTATCAATGGGCGGAGAATCTCCATTGGGGTACTCGAAAATTGCGCTTGTTGGCTCAAGATCTGCGCCCGTATATGATATTGGACTCGGATATGCCTACGGCGCGGCAGTGGGCACACGTGCGCATCACGCGTAAAAGGCAAGGGCAACCTATAACTGCCCAAGATGCCTGGATCGCGGCGTGTGCCTTGCGTCATGGGTATCCGCTCTTGACCAACAACGCGGCTGACTATGGCGGTATTCCTGGGCTCGAAATCATTACGCTCAGCAGTTGATATTTGATAGAAAGGTGGTGATAATAATGACCGCGTGGCACTATGACCTAATTTCTTTGCCCCCGCCGCCGCAAGAATATACTCCGCAAGGCTTGGAGGAGTTTCTCGCGCAGATGCCCCCGCCGCAGTACACCGCGAAGCCCCCCATGACCCCAGAAGAATTTGCCGCCTGGCGGCGAGAAGGACAAGAAATCCTTGCTGATGTGGACCCGCAAGAATTCGCCGCCACCATTCGCCGCTGGCGGCAAGAGGATTTAGCCCGCGATGTGGATTATCTGACCTCCTAATGTTCATCATCTGGTTCCTCTTTGTTCCTTACTTCTCACTCTTCACCACGTAATACTTCACCGCGCCCTTGTTCACCAGCACCTTGCGCCCCTTGTCGTCTTGGACGAGGTGGTGAAACCGCCCGCCTTGTAGCATGGTGCAGTTCGCTAAGCCTTTACCGTCCTCGAAGATGATGTCGAATTTCCCCGCGTTGATTACGAACTCGTTCTTGATTTCTTCTGCTGCCATTTTCTGTTTCTCCTCTCTTGGTATATACTAGATTTACTCACGCCCACCGCGTGAGGGGTGGGACTAGGGGGATTATAACCCTTACGTCCCATTTTTGCCTTTTTTACGCCGCTGTACGCTTTCCTAGAAGCCCGCTGCGGGATTTTAGGCAAATCGGAATACTTTACT
>CAZSIG010000246.1:0-6168 GCA_964606195.1 uncultured Anaerolineales bacterium | reverse complement strand
GCGCGGTTATACTTTGAGAAAGTCCTGCCCTACCCCACGAATCCGCGTAGAGCCTTAAATGGTAAGTGATAGTTAAAATGAATACTATTCAACCACCAAGGGCACGAAGGACACCAAGGCGCCATTTGCCTCGTATGATAAATTTTGACCGCGTATGAATATCATTGACAGAAAAACTCTTCGTGTTCTTAGTGCGCTTAGTGGTTAAATTATTGTATTACTTTTCTCTATCACTTACTTCCTTACCACCACTGCCATTATTCTAAAAAGTCTCCAAAGTGAAAGAGCGCGGAGGTTCTATCCGCGCTCTAGCTATGAGTAATATTCTATCATGCCTCATTCGGCACTTCTTCGGGCTCTCGCGATTTCTCTTCTTCAAATTGAGCCATCATCTCGCCGCGCTTCTTCTCCGCGGCTTCCTTACCTTCATGCACTGCCTCTTCTACGCGAGCAACCTGTTCATCAAGCAATTCTTTACCCTTCTTCTCTAGCTCCTCAAGCTTACCCTTTATCTCAATACCTTTCTCGCGTAGAGGTTGTAAGGTTTCATCTTCTTCAGGAGCGGTAAAAAATAAAGCCGCTGCCGCTCCAATTATTCCTCCTATAATAACCCCGGCGAAAAACTTGCCGCCGCCATCCTTAGCCATTCTTTTCTCCTTTCACCAATATTAACTCAAACTAAAAATCGATTTATCCTACTCATCATTCTTTACAGAGACAGATGTAACCTCTAATGAATCCTGTGATTCCGCTTCGCGATGCTTTTGATCACGGCGCGGTTTCACTTTCCACAACGCACGCCAAAAATCTTGTATCGCCGACACATAACTAAGTACTTTTATTAACGGCTGAATGAAATTCTTGCTCATAAACGTGGTCGTACCGCGAACCGTATATGTTGTCTCTTTCACCGATAATAACGTCGGTTGAAGCTCCCGTTTTAAGAGTCTAACCAAGCTATATATTTGCCAAATTAATATTGCTAATAGCGCGGCGACGACGATAGACATCCCTGCGAGCATAATAATCGCTACATCACGCACTGTTTCTATAACCATGTTACCTCCTCAATACTATATCAAACTAATAATACCATGAAATTTGTAAAAGGGCAAGCATTTTGCGCCTATCTATTTTGGTTCAAATAACGGAGCGATAGCTCAGCCATCAGAGCTGCACCAATTGGTAAAGCGCGTTCGTCTGGCGCAAAACGCGGATTATGCAAAGGGCTATCTCCCCCCACCCCAAGCAAAAACATCACTCCCGGTTTCTCCGCGGTGAAATAACTGAAATCTTCGCTCCAAGTTTGAGCCTCTACCGATATGACATTCTCCACACCCAATAAATCAGCCCCAATCTCCTCCACCATCGCGGTCAACTCCGCGTCATTAACAACCGCGGGAGCCTCCTCGCTGATTCGCCACTGGTAATCACCGCCGAGCGTCCGAACTACCTCCAAACCGCGCTGAAGCTCTTGTCGCAGCTTATCGCGCGTCTCGGTCGAGTAGCTGCGCATAGTACCGCCGATTTTTACCTCATTAGGAATAACATTGCGCGCCTCTCCGCCGTGTACAAATCCTACACTCAACACTGCCGCCGCAGATGGCGCGACGCGGCGCGAAGGAATAGCGTAGAGAGAATTCAAAGCCTGAGTAGTAAGAAAAATCGGGTCTACTCCATTTTGCGGCTGTGCCCCATGCCCCCCTTTTCCGACAATCGTGGCATAGAACGAATCCTCCATTGTGGTAAAGACCCCGCTTCGTATACCTATTTGTCCAACAGCTAGTTGCGGATGCACATGCAGCGCGAAAATAGCTGAAATGCCCGCTAACGCGCCATCTGCCAGCATCCGCTGCGCGCCGCCTAAACCCTCTTCGTCCACTCCCTCTTCCAAAGGTTGAAAGATGAATCTCACGCGACCGGGTAAATCGAGTTCCGATACCAGCTTAGCCGCGCCCAACGCGATTGCCATGTGCATATCATGTCCACAGGCGTGCATCTGTCCATCGATCTCCGACGTGTAAGGTAATCCTGTCTCCTCCTTAATAGGCAAGGCGTCCATATCGGCGCGAATCGCCACCATAGGTTCGCCCGCACCGAATTCGGCTATAACGCCGGTTTTTCCCACACTTGTACGCACCTGAGCACCAAACTCGTGCAATCGCGCCGCGATGAAGTCAGCAGTCCAAAAGAGATCAAATTGCAGCTCCGGATGACGATGTAGCTCACGCCGCCACTCCACCAATTGGGAGTAAATCGCTTCAGCCTTTTGTCTCATTCACTACTCCTCATAATCCAAGTTGTTTCAGGGCTTTCTTTGCTTCTTTGCCACCGATACGCTTTATAGATTCGATAATAGTGGGTCGCACCGCGTACCGCTGCTCCGCAGGATTACGTTGATTAGAGATGATTTTTTTCCCCTTAGCAACCAGTTCTGCTTCTTGTTCCTCGCGTTGAAAAGCCTTCACAAGGGGCTGTATGGCGCGTTTATCTCCGATCCACCCGAGCGCTTCCGCCGAGCACGAACGAACCCACCAATCCTCGTCTCGTAATCCCTTAATTAAAGCTTGTACCGCGGTAGTGCCTCCGAATTCACCCAACGCTAGTGCTGCATTTCCGCGTACCTGCACACACTCATCTTTCATAGCTTTAGCCAAAGCTGATAACGACTCTGGCGCGCGTATTTTTCCCAAAATAAGCGCGGCAGAATGCCGCTGTTGTTCACTACCTTTGCTTAAAACGCGCACCAAGCCTTTTGTTGACTCCGCGCCCATCAAAGCTAATTGGCGCATCGCGTAGCGGCGCTCATCAACATGCTTCGAATCTAAATTATCAATCAGTTCAGTTAACGAATCTTTGATTGGCACTATACTATTCTCCTCACTAATGAGAACCGATTTCAGATAAATAACACGATGGGGATTTGCGTTCTTGATATGCTCGCGGTGAGAGAGACAAACTCGCCCCCATGAGTATTCATTTTATTATAAAAACAGAATTTCGGCAAGACAAGCGCGCATTACGCGAAACATGAGGAAACTCTAGGTTAATCACTTCACTCTGTCGAAACATAGTTCAATTGCGAATCCCAAGAAATAATGTTATAATCTACAGGTTATTTTTCATTAAACATTGGAGGATACAAAAATAGCAATGAGTAGCAAATTCGTACCAGAACTGTACACACTAAGCCGATTGATTGTCGCGGGTCGCGGGTACGCCACTGTGGACAAGGAACCCCTGACAACGATCGCTTCCGATGACGCGGCATTTGCCAATCTGGATTGGAACGCGTTGGGATTTAGCAAGCCGATACAGAACAATACCTGGTTGGCAATTACCCATGACAGCGCGAAAGTTCGTGATTTAACGTATCCAGACACGTTAAACAATCCAGCAGCGCGAAAGCAGTTATTTTTACTGGCAGTAGCCAACGATCTGGCAAGCGTGATGACCGACGATGCGTGTCAATCGATTCCCGGTGATTACGTAAAAGTGCACAAGCTGTGGAATCCTGAATATGCTGAAGAAATGGGGTATGCCCCTAAGCCTATCTACGACAACTCTACCCTGCGCAAGGCGTTGGTTCTGATACAAGAATCACACGACGCGACGCGGTATCTGGCACCCACCGGCTACAGACGTAATCTCATGGTCAAGAGCACTAGTGATGATGTACCCTGTAATCTAGTGCCATTATTAACTCATACAGTTCTGGTAAGCAAACTTTACCGCGTACTGGAAGCACATGTAGAATGGACAGATAATCCAGTACGTGCTTCCTTAGACGGCATCACCGTAAAAAGTGTAACCGAAGCTCTTAACCAATGGCTTGGCAAGCTGGTGATGGGCGCGGTGAAAGTTCCACAACAACCGCTAGAACCGGATGACTTGTATATATTTGAGCAATTGGGTAAATGCCACCAAGAAGTAACGGAGAATTACCCAAACAGCGTACTTTTTGCCACTGATAGCAACTTCTTGTTGTTCCTGCCAGGGGAAAACCTGTTGAATGTACACGAGATGCTAAAGCCCTACACCGACGCGGGTTTCCCTATCGAATTAGAAATACATGAAAGATATTTGGCTAACTTAGGAGTATGGCGCGATCCCAGCGTAAGACTCGCGTCGTTAAAAGAACTACAAACAGCTATAGAGCAACAGAAGAATGAAGCCGAAGCGCGTCTGGAACAAGTATCGAAACAGATATTATCCAAGAATAAGCCGATTCGAGCCTCAGAACAGAAAGTTGAGCGGCTGGACGGAAAAATTAGTGTATTGACTAGCCCGCCCACTCGCGAAGTGTATATAGCGCGGCGCGATAAAGTCATTGCTCAAAAAGAGGAACTTGAGGAAGAACAGCGCCGGTTACAACAAGAACGCCTCGCGTTAGAGACGAAAATCGAGCAAGCCAAAGACGAATGGGCAAATCTAGCTACAGAGATACAGACCACTCAGGACGCGATTAAAGCACGCTCCAGCGATCCCGCGATATTTTTCGACTCGCTCTATCCACAAGAAATCAGCGACACGACCACAATATCTCCCCCATTATGTGAAGTATGCCAAATACGCCCTGTTCCAAACGACGCGAATGTTTGCTCCGTTTGTGCTGGGATCCGCCAACACGGGTTGCAGTTGCCCATAGGTAAACCCTGGCTACAAGAGGGTAATACCGCGCTGTTGTGGATACGTGTTCAGTTTGATGAGAAACAATTGGAGGAATGGTTAGCGGCTCAGTTTACCCGTTACATAAACGATTTACCGAGCTTGTCACCGCGCCAACTGTTCCAATTGAAAACTGATCCCCGACTTTTATCCTTGACTGTAGATTTCGCCACAGATTATATAAACCTTCTGAAAGATTTTGAGTTAGAAATTCTAAAACTGGTAGGTGTGCGCGATCTTCTACCGCTGGCTGACGACTTATGGATCATTCCACAGGACGAGAGCAGTCGCGCCTATCAAGTTCTATGTCGCTATTTGGCACTGTTGCAACAGCATTTCCCCATGCTGCTGTCCAATACTACAAGCTCCAAACGAAAGAGAAAGAAGAAATCTATCCCGGCATCACCGCTGCGGCTGGGATTGACTATCACTCCCGCCGCGCAACCGTTTAACAATTCTTGGGAAGATGTGTACAATCTCTCGCGCGATATCACTCTGCATCGCGTCAGCGAGCATCGTCTGGAATTGAATCTAACGCGCGCCCAAGCGTTGGCAGGTTTAGACTTCACTAATCCCTCTGGACTGAGTTTCTTGCAATTCTTATCAGAACTATCCGATAAACCAGACAGTGAGGATAAGATCAAATCCGCCTTACAAGCCCAGAAGGGTAAATGGAAGCCAGATACCGCGCTGGGAAAGATTCTAGCGGTTTACAATTCGCGTCGCGTGACCGTCAACGAATTGCTAGATTTCTACAAAATATGTGTTGGGAGGAGTGAGTAATGATAAAAGCTAGAAGATTTTGGAGATATAAAATAGAAGCAGAATCTGAAGCCGCAGTTTTTCTGGCTGAAGAATCCCCAGCCAACCATTACAGATTGATCCATTGGCATCACATTTCGTATCCTTACATCTCGAAGGCAGTATCTGTCGCCTTAGATAAACCAGCGTACGCGGTGGGGATGATTGACGATGCGAATATAAGCTGGCAAGAGACACCTGATCATCTCCGCAGAGTCAGCGCGCTACTCAACATGAAAGGACATATCTTCATTTCGCGAGACGGTCCCGAATCCTTAGAAGATATCCCCGCCGAACTTGAGGTCAAGCTTGGTCTATTCGAAGAGGATGGCTGGGGAAGCTGCAAACTTCATGGTCGTCGTTCAGTATCAATTAAGAAAAGGCATCTGTTCGAGGGCACGCTACTGGCTGATATTCCAGAGCGTATGCTCAACATATTTGACGTTCGCGCCCTGCGCCCGCGTTATGGCTACATATTCCTAGATTCTAAAGTCGGCGGAGAGGGCAACTACGAACGAGCGTTGATGCGCGGGAGTATAGTCAAGGGGCCTAAATTTTTGGTGGATTGAAGCAAAAAGCCGCTGAATAATTCATAGCAACCAAAAAGGTGCGACGCACTTTCGAAGCGCGTCGCACCTTTTAGAATAAGACTTACGCAAAACCGCACTATAACTAACCGCAGAGAGCGCAGGGGACGCG
>CAZSIG010000245.1:0-6198 GCA_964606195.1 uncultured Anaerolineales bacterium | reverse complement strand
TTCTTTCGATATACCCGGTGTTGATTTAGTTATTCACGATGTTGTTGGTGGTAATACGCGGCGATTAGAAGCACTAATCGAATTGTTTGTAGAACTATTTCCTGAATATAGCTACGCGGTGCCTCGCCGGCGTCAAAAAGCCGCGCTCCCCGCAAATGCTAATCCTCTTTTTATAGATCATCAATGGCTAATAGACATTAACGGACAAGCCGCGGCGATGGCTGATTTCAAATATGCGCCGCAGCGAGATGTTGGCTTGGGAATTTACATAGCTATCAGACCAGCTTATCGGAAAATTGAACTTAAAGGATATCGGCGGTTCTCTGAGTTGTTGCATATAGCAACTTGGGAACAACTGAAAGAGGATGCCGCGATGGCGGGGAATTCTCCCCCATTAGGTTTGGTCGTGGAAGTCGGCTCCCCGAAACTTGTAGCGCGCTACCGCGAGTACGGCTTTATGGAACTTCCTATCGAGTATCACGAGCCGCGTCTTAGACAAGGAAATGTGGCTGCTCTGACCCCTGATGAAATTGAGAAAATCGAGTTTCGTCAGGGGAGTCTAGGGGTTTTTCCTCTAACGAAACAACAGTTGAGTATGAACGATTCTGTATTATTATCTAACGCGGCGCTGGCTTTTTTGGTAGATCACTATGAATTACCCGAAAATCACTGGGCAGTACAGCGCGCCTTAGATGCTATCAAATGTCATTGCGTATTGGAAGAAGGAGAAGAATGATGACAGACAAACGATTAGTAGGAAATGTGGGCAGATTTGTAAGCCTTAGAGTGAAATTATTAATTGGTTTTACTTTGCTGTTCACCCTCGTCTTCGCGGTGGCATTTTATTGGTTCTATAACTTCGCGTCAGATATGGCATTGCAGCGCATACAGGAAGATGTGCAAGATACACTAATGGGCGCGGCTCAGGGGGTAGATGCGGAAAATTTCGTTACGCTTTGTCAAGAAGTGACGCCGCGTGAAGATGGTTACCCCGATGATGAGCGTTACTGGGAACATATCAACTGGCTGGCTACAGTCGAGGATATAGAACCGCGCGCCCGCGTTTACACTTATATCGAAGGTAAAGAAAAAAATCAGGTTTTCTTCGTAGGCAGCAGCGGTGCGATTCTAGATCCCCCCGCGGGTGCCAAATTCCTCGAACCATATACCAGCAGCGGACCGCTATTACATGGACTAGAAAAAACCACTTACAACCTCGAGGGCTATCAAGACAAATGGGGCAGATGGATCTCCGCGTATACGCCCATCAAAGACGAAGAAGGCAATAACGTCGGCGCGTTGGGGATTGACTTCCTCGCGGAATATGTCTCTCAAGTACAGCAAGCGATTCGCGATAAGGTCGCGATAGCGTTCGCCGTTACCTACGCGACTCTATTCATCCTCGTTCTTCTTATCTCCAACGGGCTGACGCGTCCAATTATCTCCTTGACCCAAATCGCCGGCCGCATCGGCGAGGGAGATTATGAACAAGATTTATCTCCTCTAAGCCGCAGCCGCTTGCCGGACGAAATAAATACGCTCGCGCAAGTCTTTGACATCATGGTTGACAAGGTATACCAACGCGAACAAAACCTCCGTAAACAAGTCGAGGAACTTAAAATCGAAATCGACGAGGTCAAGCGTCAAAAGCAAGTCGAGGAGATTGTGGATACGGAATTTTTCAAGGATTTACAAGCGCGGGCGCGGGCTATGCGGCAGCGCAGCGGCAGGGGGCTCGATAGTGATTCTTCTGATTAGCCAAACGGCGCGGTTTGAATTCTGATACGATACTAGTTAATTACGCGATTAGCCATTGCCCGTTACCCTTTGCGGTGACGGGCAACTTACTGCATTTATCAAGGAGTTAGCACATCGCGGTGTTCTCACATCTTGACGAAGCGATACCGGTGGTAGTTATCTATAACTACTTGGAAACTTTTCTCGACTATTTACAGCGTGCCGAAGATGAGGATTTGATACGCGAACGTCGTTGTAAAGGAGACCGCGCCCTACTATGGCTGACCGCCCGCAAACTCGTTTTCGTCATGGCGCCAATCCCCCATGCTGCTCATTTACGTCAATATGGAGAATATTCTCATACGCAATACATGGTTCCCGCCGCGCCATCGCCCTGGTTATGTCTGGATATCTTGCGCGAAACGCGACTGCTCACGCAGCTTATCGAGTACGCCGGACCGCGCCGCGCCGTGCAACTCATCCCTTACGCCACCACTCCCGAATTTTTGCAATTAGCCGCGACGCTGCGCGATGAACACGGCATTGAGGTTATCTTACCGGAGAGCTTGACGGCAGAGTGTTTGTGGTTAGTAGATTATATCGATTCCAAGTCCGGTTTTCGAGCACTAGCTGCGCAATGTCTGCCGAATTCTTCTCAACTTTTACCCGAGGGTATCATCTGCCGAAATATTTCGCAAGCGGCAGAGGTCGCGCATTGGTTCGGTAGACGAGGAAAATCTTGCATAGTTAAACCCGACCGCGGCGGAAGCGGGATCGGCCTTACTATTCTGCGCCGAGAAGGGTGTCTTTTAGAAAAAGATGTTCTGAATCGGTTACAGAACAACCCTTTTCTGCGCGGTGATTTGATTTTGGTAGAGGAATTCATTGAAGCTTTCGCGCATTTATCACCCTCATTGGAACTATTCGTACCACCATTGGGGCGCGAGGAACCACAAATTACCTATCTCTCTAATCAGCTATTCACCGCTAATGGCTTCGACGGTGTGTTAATCAGCAAAGAGCTAATGGAGATGCCATGGTATCCGACATTAGCTCGGAATGGAATGATTATAGCCACGCAGCTACAGGCGATGGGGTATGTGGGACATTTTGATATAGATACCGTTGTAAATGACGAGGGGCGCATTTTTTTGCTGGAGGCTAACGCGCGGCGCACTGGCGGCACCCATGTACATGAATTTGCCTGCCTACACTTTGGCGCGAATTATCTGGATGAAGTAGTGTTATTGAGTCACAATAAAACATCGAGCGGAAGCATTACCGCGTTTGATGAGTTAATTGAGGTAATTGATGACTTATTATATCCCATCCGTTCCAAACGACGCGGTGTAGTTATAGCTCATTCTTCAGAGTTACCGAAACATAAATGGGGCTATATAATTGTATCTTCCACCACCGCTGACGCTTTAGAGATACAGCGCGAATTGCAACAGCGGTTGCACGCTACAGAAACACCAGAGAACGGTATGTTCTGAAAGAGAGTAGTGGTAAAGAAAAGTAATCTAATTAGGACTTACGCAACTTCGGGGTATTTTTCACCGCCGAGCACGCCGAGAGCGCAGAGTTTTGGATATAACTTTTGTCGGCTAAGAAATATGACCTTCAATGATGGGATGTGATCGCGTATGATGGTTGCAAAATTATTCCTTAGAGAAAACTCCGCGTTCTCCGCGCCCTCGGCGGTAAATCTTTTCGAATCTGCGTAAGTCCTACTAATTTAACCACTAAAGGCACAAAGGACACTAAGTTTTTTCGGTTAATAATGCTCATACGCGGTCAAAAACTGTCGTTCAAAGCAAGAATAGCCTTTATGTTCTTCGTGTCCTTTGTGGTTAAATAGATATATTTTAACTATCGCTTACCATTTAACGACTACTCGAAGGAGGTAATCCTATGTCCAAAATCATTTCCATTCACTCTTTTCGGCGCGGGACGGGCAAGACTAATATCATTGCCAACGTCGCCGCGTTATTCGTCTTGCAAGGCTTGCGCGTTGGCGTCATCGACACCGATTTGCGGGCGCCGGGTGTTCATATTCCCCTTAATCTGGATGAGGATAAGTTGGTCTATACTCTCAACGATTATTTACAAGGTAAGTGTGATATTGAACAAGCCGCTTATGAGATAACTTCATCTTTGCGAAAAGAAGATGAAGATTCCGCGCAGAAACTCGCGGTTTCAGGACAGCTATTCATTGTTCCATCCAGTACAAGCTCCCAAGAGATGAAACGCGTAACTCACGAGAATTACGACGCGAAATTACTGAGCGACGGCTTTACCCACCTTATCGAAAAACTTGAACTAGACGCGCTGTTACTTGATACTCACGCGGGGGTAAACGATGAAACCCTCGCCGCGATAGCTCCTTCTGATGTCCTGATAATCCTCCTGCGTCCTGACCAACAGGACTATCAAGGAACGAGCCTCGTCTTAGAGATAGCGCAAAAGTTAGATATACCGCGCACCGTGTTAGTGATTAACCAGGTGGTATCCGCCTTTGACCGCGCCGCGCTAAAAGAGCAAGTAGAACGTGCATACAATTGTAAAGTGGCAGAAGTATTATCGCTCTCCGAAGATATGATGCTACTAGCCAGCGCGGGCATCTTCGTCTTACAACATCCCGAACATCCGATGACCATTTCGTTGAAACACTTGACAAAGAGTCTGATGGCGCGATGAGTCGTGAAACATAATGCGTAAAACGTGAGGCGTGAAGCGTAATTGCGTTGTGTTTTACGCGTTACATTTTGCAACTCGACATAGAACAAAAGGAGTAATGGTTTATGAAAGCATTGTTATTGAATGGGGCACGAGATAACGATGAATTGGTAGCTACCGCGCATGAGCTTATCGTCACAGAACTTGAGCGCGCCGCGTGGGATTTCAACGCGATGATGTTGCGCGATCTGAAGATCGCCGATTGTCGCGGCTGTTTTGAATGTTGGCTCAAGACTCCGGGCGAATGTGTGATCGACGACGCGGCGCGGGGCATTGCGAGAAATATGGTACAAAGCGAATTGGTGATCTTCTTGACGCCAGTGACGTTCGGCGGATACTCGTCCAAACTTAAAAAGGCAGTTGATCGGTTTATTCCGAATATTGCGCCCTTTTTCGCTACTGTAAATGGAGAGACTCATCACCAAAAGCGTTATGAGCGATACGCGAACTTTTTAGCCGTTGGCACGTTACCGCGCCCGGACGAGGAGAGCGAACGTATTTTCAAGACGTTGGCAGAGCGTAACGCGATCAACATGCACAGTCCCGCCCGCGCGGTGGGTGTATTGTACGGTACGCAGGACGCGGAGGAGAGACGAACACAAATCAAATCGTGGCTGGCGCGAGTGGAGGTGGGAAAATGACAGCAGTGAATCGGGCATTATTATTAGTAGGAAGTCCTAGAGGGAAAAAAAGTTCGTCTATGGCGCTGGGAACGTACCTGCTCGACCGTCTACAGGAGCGCGGTTGGGAAGCGGATAAGATACACATTCACCCCGCGCTGCGGTCGAATGAGAAGCGCGAGAAGATGTTAGCCGCGGTGGACGGCGCGAATTTGGTGGCGCTAGTCTTTCCGCTCTATGTGGACAGCATTCCCGCGGCGGCTATTCGCGCGATGGAGTTGATCGCGGCGCGGCGGCAGACGGCGGAGGTATCATCGAAGTTCATTGCCATCGTGAATTGCGGCTTCCCTGAAGCGTATCACAATGACACCGCGCTCGCCATCTGCCGACAGTTCGCGCGCGAAGCGAATTTTGAGTGGGCAGGGGGGCTGCTGCTCGGCGCGGGGCAAGGCGCGGTTCAGGGGCAATCGCTGGCTGAAGCGGGAGGACGGGTGCGGAATATCACCAAGTCGCTAGATCTCACCGCCGCGGCGCTGGCGGCGGGCGACGCGGTGCCGCAGGAAGCGATAGACTTGATGGCAAAGCCTTTTATTCCCCCTTGGTTATATCGAGCGGTGGGCAGCGTAGGCTGGTACTTCATGGCTAGAGAGTATGGTACAATGTGGAAGTTACGCGCTAGACCTTACGCGAAGGAGTTGTGAATTATGAATGGTTGTAGAGTAATCTTGTCGGTCATCATTCCCCCGCTGGGAGTATTTTTGAAGGTGGGCATCGGATTGCAGTTTTGGGTGAATATTCTGCTGACGATGTTAGGGTATATCCCCGGCTTGGTACACGCGATTTGGGTCATTGCCAGGGTTGATGATTAGAAAGAAGTATGGCGTTGATAAAGCTCCCCGCGAACTCGGAGTTCGCGGGGAGCTTAGTTTTTTTGGCTTTTGTCTGAAGATAAAACGCGGTAAAATACGGTTAAGGAGGAAAGAAGATGAACTGGCAAAAACTAAAATCGCTAATATTGAGCCTAGGCTTATTGTTGATGCTGATTACCCCCGCGGCGCGGGCACAGGAGCCGCCCGCATACCCCACCCCGCCGCGTCCCGAA
>CAZSIG010000244.1:0-6200 GCA_964606195.1 uncultured Anaerolineales bacterium | reverse complement strand
ATATTCGCGGCGCGATAAAAAATTATCCGGAAAACTCTGCGCTCTCCGCGCCCTCTGCGGTGAATTTTTTGGAAGTTGCGTAAATACTGTTTTGTATTCGCTATTTGACATTCTCTGAATTATGTGGTAAAATCCAGATACTTACTTACTGTAAATAAGTTTCGTGATTAAAACCTAATTGTTAAGGGGAGCGATATGCTACCGAGAACGATCAACATTAACCAAATGCGGCTTATCAACCGCGCGGCTATTCTGGAGTTTATCCGCTTGAACTCGCCCACGTCGCGTACGGTGATTGCCAAACAGCTAGACGTAAGTATGCCCACAGTCATGCGCATTGTCGACGACTTATTTGACGAGGGGTTGCTGGTCGAAGCTGGTCAGGCACAAAAAGGGATGGGGCGCAAGCGCAATCTCGTCGCGTATAACAAAGATGCCTACGCGGTCATTGGGATAGATTTAGGTGGCACCAAACTCTACGGCGCGTTGGCGAATATTGGAGGCAAGGTGCTGCACGAGGTAAACCTGTCCCACCACGCGACGACAGGCGAAGAGAGTTTTGCTTTGGTAGTTGGTATGATTGAAGCGTTGTTAGCAGAGGTGCCTGAGGGGCATCACATGCGCGGTATCGCCGTGGGTGCGCCGGGGATCACGAAAAACCGCGATGGCGTGGTGGAATGGGCACCCAGCTTAAATTGGCGCGATTTCCCCCTACAGGCGCGTTTGCGGGAACACTTTAATCTACCCATTGTGGTGGATAATGATGTCAATTTGGCAGTATTGGGTGAGCATTGGTTTGGGGCAGGGAAAGACGCACAAAACATGATGTTGTTCAGCATTGGCACGGGGGTAGGGGCGGGTTTAATCCTCGAAGGCGCGCTCTACCGGGGGCACACTAAGGCCTCGGGTGAAGTGGGATACATGGCACCCGATGTTCATGCTCTGAACCGTTCCTATGATACCTTTGGCGCGCTTGAACAAATCATCTCCGGTACCGGTATCGGAAAGCGGGCTGCGGAGCGGTTACAACGCGATGGCGAAACCGAAATGATAACGGCGGAAGATGTTTTCGCCGCTGCCCGCGCGGGGGAAGTATGGGCTGATGAGATTATCCAAGAAACTATCGACTACCTAGCATTAGGGATCGCTAATATCAACACCCTGCTCGATTTGGAACTAGTGGTTTTGTCCGGCGGTGTAGCGCAGCAAGCAGATCTGTTGATCGAGGGAGTCTACGAACGCATTGCTGGCGTAATCCCGCGCACGCCACAGATCGTCGCCTCTACGCTAGGACGGAGTGCCACAGTCATGGGCGCGATTGTTTTAGTGGTTTATGCTACGGATAATTATTACGTAGTACGTAAGTTATCGTGAGGGCAGGGCTTGTGCCAACCGCGTAGTAATTAACCACGCGGGGAGGTCCGCGAGGGCAAAATTACTCCGAAGTTGAGTGAGTCCTGAAGTTAAATTTTTCACATATTTGCTTTATGAGCTGGAGGCTTCGTAGGAAGTAAAGAAGGAGATACCCTCTCACCGCCAAGTTAGCTGGTATCTCCTGCTGGTTACAAAGCGCGCGATGTGCCCGCGGCTGGCGCGTTTGGACACCACTTTGCGTCTTTGCTGCTCCGTATTGTAACACACATTGGGGCATCTGCAAAGAAAAACCTCCTGGCGTCCGCTCCTCAGCTAGAGAGGAGGTGATTATCGCACAATAAATGCTGATGGATGTAAAAAGAGAGTAGAGATGGTGGAAGCAAACGCTTACTAAAGTTACAATTAAGGAGGATTTGAAAATGAAAAACGCGTATCTGTTTATTGTGCTGGCTCTATTAGCGGGATTACTACTACCGGCTTGTCAGCCAGCGCCCAATACACCGGAAATAACTCCGGAAAGTGTAGAGGCTAGTTCTCTGGAGCTGCATGTGTTCCACTTCAAAGTCAATTTGCAAGCGGAATGGCAGGCGCTCACCGACGAGTATTCACAGCTTAACCCCAATGTGACTTTCATCAACGAGATTATTGGGGGGGGGTCGCAGTGGATGCCCATTTTGAAGTCGAAATTCGCGGCGGGGCATGGCCCGGATATTTTCATCGTGGAAGGCCCCGCGCAGGCGGAAGTATTCAGCGATTACTTGACCGATCTCAGCGACGAGCCGTGGGTAGAGCGCGCGGTGCCCTTCGCCCGCGACGGGTTGAAGATCGACGGCAAGATCATGGGGATGCCGGTCAATTTGGAAGGATACGGCTATATCTACAACAAAGCGATCTTTGAAGAAGCTGGCGTCACCGAGAGACCGCGCACCCTCGAGGAGTTAGAAGCGACAGCGGAGAAGATCGCGGCGGCGGGGTACACCCCCTTTGGCACCGGCTATGGCGAGTGGTGGGTCAACGGGCTGCATCTGATCAATATTCCCTTTGCGCGACAAGATGACCCCCAAGCGTTCCTCGACGCGGTTTATGCCGGTGAAAAGACGATGGCGGGCACAGCAGAGTTCGTCGCGCTCCAGCAGCTCATTGATCTAAACGTGAAATATGGCGAGCGCAACCCGTTAAGCACGGATAACCGCAAGCAAGTGGAAATGTTCGTTAACGGCGACGTTGCGATGATTCAACAGGGTAACTGGAAAGAAAAGGATATTCTGGAGGCGGATGCTAACGCGCAGATTGGCTTGCTGCCGTTGCCGCTGAGCAACGATCCTGAAGCTGGCGATAAGCTTGCCGTGGGGGTTCCGTTCTACTTCGTGGTCAACTCCGACTCCTCACCCGAGGAGCAGGCCGCCGCCCGCGAGTTCTTGAACTATCTGGTAAGCTCCGATCGCGGCAAGGAATACCTCGTCCAGGAGTTTGGGTTTATCCCTGCCTACAAAGATATCGAGCCTACTGGTTTAGGTGGAATTAGCCAAGACATCCTCAGCTATGCCAGTGATGACAAAACGATTCCGTGGATGTTCGGACAATTCCCCGATGGTTCACCGCGTGAGATGTCCGATGCGATGCAGAAATACGTAGCGGGCGAGGCAGATTGGCCCCCAACTCTCCAGACATTAGATGAAATCTGGCAGCGCTTAATCGATTGATAATGGCTAAATCACTGTCATTATAGATAGTGATATCCTAGTATGAAACAAGGTTCGCGGCGCGGCGTGCTAAAATGTCGCCCTGCGAACCTTATCCTTAAAATTTAATTAGGAGGATGCATTATGCTTATAAACTCGCGACGCTGGCGAAGTTTCCGAGAAGACCTGCTCTTTATTGGTCCGGCACTCTTTGTGTTTTTGCTAATCGTCGCTTCCTCTTTTGTATTTGGGATCTACTACTCCTTTACTGAGTGGGACGGTGTCAGCAAGGACGCGGTGTGGATAGGATTAGAGAACTACAAGTATATCTTTACTAATGACCCCCGCGTTGCTAGTTCTGCTCTATATACCATTCGCTTTACGCTGACCTGTACGGTTTTCTCAAATGTTTTGGGACTCTGTTTGGCACTCGCCCTGACACAGCAATTGTGGGGCAGCCGTGTCTACCGCGCCCTCTTTTTCCTGCCTAATGTCATCGGCGGTATCATTCTGGGCTTCATCTGGCGATTTATCTTCGGGACGGCATTCAATTCATTCGCCGAAATGACCAGCTTCCCCTTGTTTGAGCTGCCATGGCTGGGCACGCCGGAGACAGGTTTCTGGGCGACGGTCATCGTCTTTGTGTGGAAAACCTCTGGCTATCTGATGGTGATTTATATCGCGGCGATCATTAGCATCGACGAAACCTTGATCGAGGCGGCACAGATCGATGGCGCGTCGTGGTGGCAGATCATCTTACACATCACCTTACCGCTGATCACCCCCGCGTTCACCGTCTGTCTTTTCCTCATGCTTTCCTGGTCTTCCAAGCTATTTGATGTGATCTTCTCTCTGACTAAAGGGGGACCGTATGGCAGCACCGAAGCCTTCGCCTTGAATATTTACGAAGAAGCTTTTTCATACAACAATTACGGTCTCGCCTCAGCCAAAGCGGTGATCTTTTTCATCGTGGTTGGTTTGATCACATTGCTTCAAGTAGACGCGACCAAGCGTATGGAGATTGAACAATGAAAATAAAGACTGTTTATCAGAAATTGGCGCTTATAGGGCTTAATGTTATGGTCGCGGCACTGGCGCTCCTGTTTATGTTGCCATTTTATCTCGTCTTCGCTAACTCCTTGAAAGGCTACGGGGAGATTTTACGCAGCGCGGCATCGTTTCCGCGTCCTATGGTCTTTGAGAACTATCAAGTCGCGTGGACAACCGTCAGATTCCCCCTGGCAACGCTCAATTCTTTGATCATCACGATAATCAGCATTGCGCTGTTAATCCTGTTAGGTTCTATGGCTGCCTGGCGCTTAGCCCGCGCTCCTCATCGCGTGAACAGCATCATTTTTACCCTCTTCGTCGCCGCGATGGTGGTACCTTTCCAATCCGTCATGATCCCTTTGATGAAGGTCGGCAGCACCTTGAATCTACTGGATAACCGTCCGGGCTTAATCATCATCTATCTAGGGTTCGGCATGCCGCTCACGATCTTCTTATTTCACGGGTTCATCAAAACCTCCGTCCCCAGAGAAATCGAAGAAGCCGCGCTCATCGATGGCTGCAGCGCCTTTCAGACCTTCTTTCTGGTCGTGCTGCCGATTTTGCGCCCGATGCTGGCTACAGTAGTCATCTTGCACTCTTTCTGGATCTGGAACGACTTTTTGCTCCCCCTGTTAGTGCTCTATGATCCCGCGAAGCGCACCATTCCCCTCGCGGTTTTCAGCTTTCTCGGTAAGTATACTGACCGCTGGAACCTCGCGTTGGCGACGCTCGTCATGGGCATGTTGCCAATCATCATCTTTTTCTTGGCACTTCAGAAATACATCATTCGCGGCGTGGCGGCTGGCTCCGTCAAGAAATAACTCGCGCCCCATAAGCAAAAGAGGTGAGAATGAAATCTCGTTATCGTTGGTATGTAGCCGCGGTGCTGTTCCTCTTTCTCCTGCTTCACCAAGCGGACAAACTACTCATCGGTCCGCTAACTACAGCCATCATGGAAGATTTCCACATCAACGAGGCGCAGATGGGCGCGGTCTCCAGCTTGGCCATCATCGTCGCCGCGGTGTTCTATCCCCTCTGGGGCTATCTCTACGACCGCTACGCGCGCGTTAAACTATTGGCATTAGCTTCGTTCATCTGGGGTTCAACCACGTGGCTCAACGCGCTGGCGCGCACCTTCGGCGTGTTTATGCTCACCCGTTCGAGCACCGGCATCGACGACGCCAGCTACCCCGGCCTCTACAGCCTGCTCTCCGACTATTTCGAGCCGCGCCTGCGCGGTAAAGTCTACGGTGTGATGCAGATGTCCGGCCCGCTGGGCTTGATGACGGGCACCGTGCTCGCTACTCAACTTGGCAGCGTCTGGGGCTGGCGGGGCGTCTTTTTCCTCACCGGTGGCTTAGGGATTCTGCTGGCTGGCGTGATTTTCTTCACCGTGCGCGAGATGCCGCGCGGCAGTGCCGAGCCAGAGTTCCAAAATATTGAGAGCGCGGAGCAATATCGCCTCGACTGGGCGACGCTGCGGGGGTTGTTACGTAACCGCACACTGCTATTGCTCATGGCACAGGGCTTCTTCGGCGTCTTTCCTTGGAACGTACTCGCGTTCTGGTTTTTCCGTTACCTGGAGACCGAACGCGGCTATAGTGCGAGTCAGGCGATGACCGCGATGTTAGTCGCTATCATGGCGCTGGCGGCGGGGTTTTTCGTGGGTGGTTCATTGGGTGACGCGCTCTTTCGGCGCACGCCGCGCGGCAGGATGCTGGTCGGCGCGGGCGGTGTCCTGACCGGCGCGGTCTTCTTACTCGTCACCATGAGTGTGCCTGCCGCCAACGCCGCGCTCTTTACCCTGCTCTTGGGTTGTACTGGGGTTACGATGGCACTGGCAGCGCCCAACGTGATGGCTACTGTCCACGATACCACCGTGCCCGAGGTCCGCAGCACTGCCCGCTCGATACACAAATTGGGAGAGGATGGCGGCGCGGCACTGGCGCCCTACCTGGCGGGGGTCATTGCCATGCACTCATCGCTGCACACATCAATTTTAGCGATCTGCGTCAGCACTTGGCTGATCTGCGCGGTGCTGTTCGGAGTGACCGCGCTGATCGTGCCCGGTGATATAGAAAAACTTAGACAAAC
>CAZSIG010000243.1:0-6213 GCA_964606195.1 uncultured Anaerolineales bacterium | reverse complement strand
TTCGACGGCTACGCCTGGGGGGAGAACGTCGGGTGGATACATTTTCAGCATACCGATCCCACGTACGGGGTTCTAGCGCGCTTGCCCGGCGCGCCGATTCCAACGCTGTCGGAGTGGGGCGTGCTGGCGTTCGTGCTGGCGTTCACGGGACTATTGGGCACGTACGCGGTACGGCGAATGCGGCAACGCGGGTAGAAGTCAGCCAACCTCCCGCAGGTTTCTGAACCTGCGGGAGGTTTTGTCTTTTATAGTTACAATTTGTGCAAAAGGTATAACGCGTTTATAATTTGTGGTAGCAATGCAACGGTCAAATGGTGAGTGATAGTTAAAATGATAACAAACTAACCACAAAGGACACGAAGGACACAAAGATAGTATTACGCGGCAAATGATTAATTTTGACCGCGTATGAGCATTAGTGAACAAAAATCCTTTGTGCTCTTGGTGCCCTTAGTGGTTAAGCAATTGTAATATTTTTCCCTTAGACACTGGTTCAGTTAGATTTGATTTTCCTCAATAATGCTCCTAGCCCTCGTCCGCGAGGGCGGATTAGCGGATAGTCTAACCCCAGCGCACCATATCCGTCAACTCAAGCGCAGCCCGCGTCGACAATCTTGCACTCAGTAAGAATATGCCCCCCTCCGCTACGCGTCCCCTCAAAGGGGGGAGACAGTTTACCTCCCCCCCTTTGGGGGGGACAGAGGGGGGGCACGCGGTTCACCCTAAAATTAAGTTGACGCATATGCCCCAGCGCCCCCGCGGACGGGGGCTTAGAGCACCGGTATAGACGCGGTCTAAGCTTAAGTTGATGCAGATGCGCCCCCGCGGACGGGGGCTTGGAGCTGTGTGACGCGGTATCCAGTTTAACTGAATCAGTGCCTTATCTTAATGTAATTCAATCGGAGGTATACACAAAATGGAATTCCCCAGAGCTAGTGGTATTTTATTGCACCCAACCTCGCTGCCGAGCGCATTCGGCATCGGTGATTTGGGCGCGGCGGCTTATCAGTTCGCGGATTTTCTCGCGAGAACGAAGCAGTATATGTGGCAGGTGCTGCCGCTCGGCCCCACCGGATACGGCGACTCGCCCTATCAATGCTTCTCCGCGTTCGCGGGCAACCCCCTACTCATCAGCCCCGAAAAGCTGGCTGAAGATGGCTTATTGAGCGACGCGAATTGGGCGAATATGCCCCCACTTTCGGCGGAAAGGGTCGACTACGGCGCGGTCATCGAATTCAAGCACCGCTTATTTCGCCGGTCGTTCGAGATTTTCAAAAATAAGGGCGCGGCGAAACACCACATCGGCTTCGATGGCTTTTGCGCGGCGAACGAATCGTGGCTGAACGATTTCGCGCTCTTCATGGCATTGAAAGACGCGCACGGCGGTCAACAATGGACGGCGTGGGAGCCCGAACTCGCGACGCGGCAGCCGGATGCCCTCGCCGCGCAGGCGGCAGAATTAGCGGATGAGATAGAATATCACAAGTATCTACAGTATCAATTCTTTAAGCAGTGGGGCGCGCTCAAGGAGTACGTCAACGAAAAGGGAATAAAAATCGTGGGCGACATTCCCATCTTCGTCGCCCATGACAGCGCGGATGTCTGGGCTAATCCGCACCTATTCTTTTTAGATGAACTGGGTAAGCTGATTGTGCAGGCGGGAGTGCCGCCGGACTATTTCAGCGAGACGGGGCAGCTTTGGGGCAACCCGTTGTATCGCTGGGATTTGATGGCGCATAACGGCTACAAGTGGTGGATTGCGCGGTTCGAGGCGATCCTCAAGTGCGTCGACATCGTGCGGCTAGACCACTTTCGCGGGTTCGCGGGATATTGGGAAGTACCCGGCGACGCGGAGAACGCCATCAAGGGCAGGTGGGCACCAGGACCCGGCGCGGCGATTTTCGATACCCTGCGCTACGTGCTTGGGGAACTTCCCATCATCGCGGAGGACTTGGGCGTCATCACACCCGATGTGGATGAGCTGCGCGATAGATTCGGCTTTCCGGGCATGAGGATATTACAATTCTCGTTCGGCGAGGGAGATTATCAACTAGGACGCCCGTTCTGGTATCCGCGCAACTGCGTCGTCTACACCGGCACGCACGACAACGATACGACGGTGGGGTGGTTCACCGGCTCCAGCACGCCGGGAGAGCGCGAGTTCGTGTTGAAATATGTGAACTCCGACGGCAGCGAGATTAACTGGGACATGATTCGCGTCGCCTGGTCGAACCACGCGGTGCTGGCGCTGGCGCCGATGCAAGACCTGTTCGGCTTGGGCACAGAGACGCGTATGAACTACCCCAGCAAGGAGAGCGGCAACTGGCAGTGGCGTTTCAAGCAGGACATGCTGACGGATGAAATCGCGGCGCGGTTGACGGAGTTCACCGAGATTTACGGGCGCGTGGTGAAAGAGGAGCGCGAAGACGCGGTGTAAATGAAGATGTGATGGTGAAATTCTACCCTCACCCCCAAGCCCCTATATGTGTCAACTTAATTTTAGAGCGACGTAGATTTCAAGAGTAGTAGCGCGTTATCAACTCGCTCCAAGCCCCCGTCTCGGGGGCGGTTATGCGCAAAGCATCGCTCTATTCCCAAACGCCCCCGCGGACGGGGGCTTAGAGCGTAGGTATAGATGCGGTCTATGCCAATCTCTTGCATTGCACAGGGCGCAATCCCCATTGCGCCCTCCTGTTTCATAACCATGAACGAACAACAAACAAAGAACATCCAATTATTACTAAAACAAGGCGAACGTGCGGCGCGCGCGGGCGACCGCGCAGAGGCAACGCGCTGTTTTCGTGCAGTACGCGACGCCGCCCCCGACAACGTCGCCGCGCTGCTCTGGCTCGCCTGGCTGGCGCCCGATACCAAACAGACTTTAGAGCTATTGTCTCTGGTGCTCAAGCTCGACTCGGAGAACGAGAACGCCCGCGCCGGTATGAGATGGGCGTGGCAGCGCACCTCTGAAGCGGCGCAGCAAGAGGACGAACTATACGGCGCGGAGCGAATACCCCTCTGGCTGCCGCGTTTCGACGCCTCGCCCGTCGCCAAACCCGCGCCGCCAAAAGCGGTAGTGACCTGGACGCGGCGCAGCAACACCCTGCTCGGCATCCTCGCCTTCGCGGCACAGCGGCTCGCTTTCGGCGTCGTGGTGTTTCTGGCAATCATCTTTCTCACTTATTTGGGCTTGGGAATGGCGCGCGGCTTGAGCCTGTTCCCCGCGCTATCGCGCGCCGCGACGAAAACTCCCCCTTACATGGGAAGACTGCTGCGTGGTGACTTAGGATTCTCCGCGTCGATGGCGCGCAATTGGATATCTATTCCCGTCGCGGAGGTGTTATCCGACACTCTGGGATGGAGTTTGGGATTGTTAGCAATTTCTCTCTTAATCGCGAGTGTATTCGGCGTGACACTAGGAATTTGGGCTGCCGGGCGGCGGTATACCGGCTCGTCGCTCGCGACGTTGTTAGTTTCCATCATCGGCGTATCCATTCCCAGCTTCTTCGCCGCGCTGCTGCTCCAAATCGCGATGATAAAATGGCGGCGCGTATTCGGCTCCCCGCTGCTACCGGTCGGCGGCTTCGGGTGGGACAAGCACATCATTCTACCCGCGATAGTGTTGGCAGCTCGCCCCATCGCGCAAATCGCCCGCGTCACCTTCGTCTCTATCAGCGAAGTACTCGAACGCGACTTCGTGCGCACCGCGCGCAGCAAAGGCTTGCGCCCCTACCGCGTGATGAGCCGCCACGTAATTCGCAACGCGGCTATTCCCATCCTCACTACCATCGGCATCTCGCTCCGCTTCTCCCTCAGCAGCCTGCCGGTGGTGGAATTCTTCTTCGGCTGGCCCGGCATCGGGAACACCCTGCTCAAGGCGATATCGCGTCAAGACGACAATCTGACCATCGCGCTGGTGCTCTGTCTGGGCTTTCTGTTCATTCTGGTGAACCTGATACTCGAAATCAGCTACCGCGTCATCGACCCGCGCCTGCGAGAGATGGAAAGCCGCCAAACTCACGGGCAGCGCGAATCGCGGCTCGAGGCGCTGCAAGAGATTGTGATTGGGCTGTGGGATATGCTCATATTCGAGCCATTGACGCGCCTGAGAGCCAGATTCTCGCGCCAAAAGCCGCAATCCGACAGCCCATTTCGCGCCGCGCTAGACCGGCGGCATAAGAAGTTCGACATCGAACCGCAGGACTATCGCGGCGAACGGCGCCGCGCCTGGCTGCGCGGTACACTGGGCAATCTACCCTTCGTAGTTGGCGCGGTCTTGCTCATTATCCTAATTGCCATTGTCCTATTTGGCCCAACGCTATCCCCACACAGTCCCTACACGACGCAGGGGATGATTTACGACCACGAAAACCGCGAGATTTACACACCGCCGTTCGAGCCTAGCGCGACGCACCCCTGGGGCACCGATTTGCTAGGGCGCGACATTATGAGCCAAGTGTTGTGCGGCGCGCAGCAGACCCTACTCTTGGCGGTATCGGTCGTCGTGGTGCGCATGGTTGTCGGCTTTCTGCTGGGCGCGCTGGCGGGCTGGCGCGCGGGCGGCTCGCTCGACCGCGTGTTGCTCGGCGCGGCGGAGACTATCGCCGCCTTCCCCGCGCTACTCTTGGCGATGACACTCATTCTGGCGTTGGGCATTCGGCAGGGAATGCGCCCCTTCATCATCGCGCTCGGCTTCGTCGGCTGGGGCGAGATTATGCAGTTCGTGCGCGGCGAGGTGATGACGATTCGCCCCAAGCTCTTCATCGAGAGCGCGGTGGCGACCGGCTTGCGTATCCCGCGCATTATTCTAAGTCACGTCCTGCCCAATCTGCTATCCGCGCTAATTTCCATCGCCGCGCTGGAGATGGGCGCGGTGTTGATGCTGCTCGGTGAGTTGGGCTTCATCGGTATCTTCATCGGCGGCGGGGCGTTCGCCGAAGTCCTCGGTTTCAACGCGCCGTATCACTACTCCGACGTGCCGGAGTGGGGCGCGCTGTTGAGCAACGTTCGCATTTACGCGCGTGCTTACCCCTGGATGGCGATTTATCCCTCGATGGCTTTCTTCATCGCGATTTTGGGCTTCAATCTCTTCGGCGAGGGGCTGCGGCGCATGGTCGATACGGTCGGCATCAGCTTTTCGCGCCTGGTCAATCGCTACACGATAATCGCCGCGCTGATAGCGGTCGCGGGGTTCAATTGGGCTAGAGGATATACCGGCGCGTTGGTTTTCTACCGCCAACAAGCGAATACCTTCGACGCGGCGCGGGCGATGGAGCATGTGCGCACTCTCGCTGACCCCGCGCTGCAAGGGCGGGCGTTGGGTACAACGGGAATGAACACCGCGGCGGAATACATCGCGGCACAGTTTGAGGATATGGGGCTGCAAGCCGCGGGGGAGCGATTTACGTACTTTCAAGGTAGAGAGCGCGAGTATGAGACTTTGAGCAGAATTCCACAATTGCGTATCGAAGACGCGGGCGCGGCTTTGACCTATCATCGAGATTACGTCGAATATCCGAGCAATTATATCAATCGGGGAGAGGCGCGCGGCGCGGTGCGGCTCGTGGCGCTGGGAAATCTGACGCGCAATCGCGCGGGCGTCTGGCCCCCCTATCCGGCTCTCGTGGACTTGGATTTTTCCGAAGAGATAGTGTTGCTATTATCCGAAGAAGACGCTTTCCATCTGCTGTTCACGCCCCGCGTCGGCACGTTGATAGTCACCGCCGACGCGAAAAACCTACAGCGGCGGTTCACGCTGGCTACGGGAGACCCGTTATGGGAACGCTTCGGCGCGAATATAGATATAGGTCAGGATTCGCCCTCGTTGTGGATAAGCGAAGAGACCGCGAACCTTTTGCTGCACGAAACGGGGCACACCGTCGCCGAACTGCGCGGTACTGACGGGGAATTGGAACAGGATGAGGTATTCGATTTGCGAACGGGACGCGCGGTGAACATGGAAGTTCAGGGGAGTATTCGCGAAGGAGTGCCCATCAGCAACGTCATCGGGCACATTCCGGGCGTCTCTGACAGCGCGCTCGGAGGGCTGAACGACCGCGTGATTTTGGTATTGGCGCAGTACGATAGCCCGCCGGTGGGTGCCGATGGGGAGATTTACCCCGCGGCGAACGATAACGCCAGCGGCGTCGCGGTGATGTTGGAGGCGATTCGCGTCATGCAGGAGACCGAATACAAGCCGTATCGCACTTTCCT